>JAJZFF010000294.1 GCA_021805485.1 Pseudomonadota bacterium | reverse complement strand
CCTCATCGCCGGTCTCGATCCCGCCACCGGCGACTACCGCGTCCAACCCGCCGAGGCGGGCGGCGATCTCGGAGACTTCTCATGATCCGCGCCCTCGCCACCGCTCGCCGCACGCACCGTCGTGCCGTCGAATTCCTCACGCTCGCCACGCTCTCCCTGGCCTTCGCGCCGGCGGCCTATGCCTCGGGCTCCTCGATGCCCTGGGAAACGCCGCTGAACTCCATCCTGGAGTCGGTGCAGGGTCCAGTCGCCAAGATCATCTCGGTGATCATCATCACCGTGACCGGCCTGACGCTCGCCTTCGGCGACACCAGCGGGGGCTTCCGCCGGCTGATCCAGATCGTCTTTGGTCTGAGTATCGCCTTCGCGGCGTCGAGCTTCTTCCTCACCTTCTTCAGCTTCTCGGGCGGAGCGCTGGTCTGATGGCCGCGATCGTTGACCCCGACGTGCCCGGCTTCTTCGCGCCGGTCCACCGCGCGCTCACCGATCCCATGCTGATGGGCGGGGCGCCCCGGACCGTGGCGATCGCCAACGGCACGATCGCGGCGGCGATCGCCCTCGGCCTTCGGCTCTGGATTCCAGGCGCGCTGTTCTGGGCGGTCGGCCACGCCGCCGCCGTCTGGGCCGCCAAGCGCGATCCCCAGTTCGTCGAGGTGGTGCGCCGCCACCTCCGTTATCCCGCCCATCTCGGCCTGTGAGATCGTCATGCTGAATCTCGCCGAATATCGCTCACGTCCCGCCGGCCTCGCCGACTTCCTGCCCTGGGCCGCCTTGGTCGAACAGGGCGTCGTTCTCAACAAGGATGGCTCCTTCCAGCGCACCGCCCGCTTCCGCGGGCCCGATCTCGACAGCGCCACGCCAGCCGAGCTGGTCGGCGTCACCGCCCGGCTCAACAACGCGCTGCGCCGCCTTGGCTCCGGCTGGGCGATCTTCGTCGAGGCGCAGAGGATCGCCGCCCAGACCTATCCGCACTCGGCCTTTCCCGACCCGGCCTCGGCGCTGGTTGATCTCGAGCGGCAGGATGCTTTCGAGGAGGCCGGCGCCCACTTTGAGAGCCGCTACTTCCTGACCTTCGTCTGGCTCCCGCCCGCCGAGGACGCCTCGCGCGTCGAAGGCTGGCTCTACGAGGGCCGGTCGCAGAGCGGCGTCGATCCCTGGGAGCTTCTCCACGGCTTCGTCGACCGCACCAATCGCGTGCTGCAGTTGGTCGAGGGCTTCATGCCCGAGGTGGCGTGGCTCGATGACGGCGAGACTCTGACCTACCTGCATTCGACAATCTCGACCCGGTCGCAGCGCGTTCGCGTTCCCGAGACGCCGATGCACCTGGATGCGCTGCTGGCCGATGAACCGCTCGCCGGCGGGCTGGAGCCCCGTCTTGGCTCCCATCATCTGCGCACGCTGACGGTGGTCGGATTCCCCACGACGACTCATCCCGGAATCCTCGACGAGCTGAACCGGCTGGCCTTCCCGTATCGCTGGTCCACACGCGCGGTCCTCCTCGACAAGACAGAGGCGGTGAAGCTGCTGACGAAGATCAGGCGGCAGTGGTTCGCCAAGCGCAAGTCGATCGCCGCCATCGTCAAGGAGGTGATGACCAACGAGGCGTCGACGCTGGTCGATAGCGACGCGGCCAACAAGGCCGCCGATGCGGACCTCGCGCTGCAGGAGCTTGGCACGGATGATGTAGGCCAAGTCTACGTCACCGCGACGGTCACCGTCTGGGACGAAGACGCCGGTCTCGCCTCCGAGAAGCTTCGCCTCGTCGAGAAGGTGATCCAGGGCCGCGACTTCACCTGCATGCCGGAAGGGGTGAACGCGCTGGAGGCGTGGCTCGGCTCCATCCCCGGCCACGCCTACGCCAATGTCCGCCAGCCGCCGGTCTCCACGCTGAACCTGGCGCACATGATCCCGCTCTCCGCAGTCTGGGCCGGGCCGGTGCGCGACGAGCATTTTCAGGCGCCCCCTTTGCTGTTCGGCAAGACCGAGGGCTCCACGCCGTTTCGGCTTAGCCTCCATGTCGGCGATGTCGGCCACACGCTGATCGTCGGCCCGACCGGCGCGGGCAAATCGGTCCTGCTGTCGCTGATGGCGATGCAGTTCCGGCGCTATCGCAACAATCAGATTTTTGCCTTCGACTTCGGCGGCTCGATCCGCACCGCGGCGATCGCCATGGGCGGCGACTGGCACGATCTCGGCGGCAGCCTGTCCGCGGGGTCGGAGCACTCCGTCTCGCTACAGCCGCTGGCGCGGATCGACGACCAGGCCGAACGCGCCTGGGCGGCCGAATGGGTGGCGGCGATTCTGGCCAAAGAAGGTGTCGCCATCGACCCAACCGCCAAGGAGCATATCTGGTCGGCCCTGACCTCGCTGGCGTCCTCGCCCGTGCAAGAGCGCACGATCACGGGCCTCGCGGTCCTGCTGCAATCGACCGCCCTGAAGCAGGCGCTGCAGCCCTACTGCGTCGGCGGTCCTTCCGGCCGGCTGCTCGACGCCGAAGCCGAGCAGCTCGGCTCCGCTCCGGTCCAGGCTTTCGAGACCGAGGGCCTGATCGGCGCTGGCGCGGCGCCCGCAGTGTTGACCTACCTGTTCCACCGCATCGAGGGCCGCCTCGACGGCCGGCCGACCCTCCTGATCATCGACGAAGGCTGGCTGGTCCTCGACGATCCCGCCTTCGCCCAGCAGCTCCGCGAGTGGCTGAAGACGCTGCGGAAGAAGAACGCTTCCGTCGTCTTCGCTACGCAGTCGCTGTCCGACATCGACGGCAGCAACATCGCACCGGCCATCGTCGAGAGCTGTCCGACCCGTATCTTCCTGCCCAACGAGCGCGCGATCGAGCCGCAGATCACGACGATCTACCGGCGCTTCGGGCTCAACGATCGCCAGATCGAGATCCTCGCCCGCGCCACGCCGAAGCGCGACTACTACTGCCAATCGCGGCGGGGAAATCGCCTGTTCGAGCTGGGCCTCGGGCCCGTCGCGCTCGCCTTCTGCGCCGCCTCGTCAAAGCAGGATCACGCCGCGATCGAGCGCGTGCTGGCCGAGCACGGCCGCGAGGCTTTCACGCCTGCCTGGCTTCTCGATCACGACCTGGCCTGGGCGGCCGATCTCATCCCTGACCTGACCAACCTGGAGACGTCATCATGATCAAGCTGCGCCATCTGGCGGCGGCGAGCGCCGCCGTGCTCACTCTGGCCATCGCTGCGCCGCCGGCGTCGGCGCAGTGGATCGTCTACGACCCGACCAACTTCAGCCAGAACGTGCTGACGGCCGCGCGCGAGCTACAGCAGATCACCAACCAGATCACCATGCTGAACAATCAGGCGACCAGCCTGATCAATCAGGCCCGCAACCTCGCCAACCTGCCGATGTCGACGCTGACCCAGCTCCAGTCGTCGATCGCCCAAACTCAGTCGCTGCTGAGCCAAGCGCAGAATATCTCGTTCAACGTCCAGCGCGTCCAGACGGCCTATTCCACCAGCTACGGGACAGCGGCGGGCACGGGCTCGACCGCTACGATGGTGGCGAACGCCCAGACGCGGTGGCAAAACTCCGTCGCTGCTTTCGAGGATAGCCTGAAGATCCAGGCGGGCGTGGTCGGCAATATCTCGACCAACTCCAGCGCCATGACCTCGCTCGTCACTGCCAGTCAGAGCGCCACCGGCGCGCTGCAGGCGGCGCAGGCCGGCAACCAGCTCCTCGCGCTGCAATCGCAGCAGCTCTCCGATCTTGTTGCGGTGCTGTCGGCCAAAAGCCGGGCAGACGCGCTCGAGCAAGCGCGCACGGCCTCGGCCGAGGCGCAAGGCCAGCAGAACTATCAGACCTTCCACACGCGCAGCGGCTACGTGCCGAGTAACGTCACCATGTTCAGCGGCAATTGAGGCGCCGCGATGCTGGGCCGGTCGGACACATTCCGCATCGCCGCGATCATCGCGTTGATCGCGGTTGTCGTCGTGAGCCTGGTCGCGACTCATCAGCGGCCCGCGCCGTCGGTGATCGAGACGCCTTCGACCAATCCAAGCCCGGCATCCGATGACCTCTCGGCCGAGCTGCGCCGCTGCGGCGCGCTCGGTCCGCAGGACGCCGAAGATGCGCGCTGCGTGGCGGTCTGGGAGGAAAACCGCCGGCGCTTCTTCGGCAGGCCGGCGCGGCCGCTGCCGCCAACGCCGCAGCCCCCCGCGTTGGGCGCAGTCGCGCCGGCCACCAGCACTTCGGGAGATGCGCGATGAACAACGTCGGCGTCATCGACACCTTCCTCAACACCTTCACGACCTACATCGACTCCGGCTTTGGCCTGATCAAAGGGGAGGTCGGCTATCTCTCTTCGACCCTGATCGTCATCGATATCACGCTCGCCGGTCTGTTCTGGGCGTGGGGCGCGGACGAGGACATCCTCCAACGGCTGGTGAAGAAGACCCTCTACATCGGCTTCTTCGCCTTCATCATTACCAACTTCAACAATCTCTCGGCCATCATCTTCAACAGCTTCGCCGGCCTCGGACTGAAGGCGGGCGGCTCGACGATCTCGACCGCGACATTCCTGCAGCCAGGCCATCTCGCCCAGGTCGGGCTCGATGCCGGTCAGCCGCTGCTCGACGCCGCCAGCCAGATGATGGGCTTCACCAGTTTCTTCGCCAACTTCGTCCAGATCGGCGTGCTGATGATCTCCTGGTTGCTGGTGCTGATCGCCTTCTTCATCCTGGCGGTACAGCTCTTCGTCACGCTGATCGAGTTCAAACTGACGACGCTCGCCGGCTTCATCCTCATTCCATTCGCGCTCTTCAACAAGACCGCCTTCCTCGCAGAGAAGGTGCTCGGCAACATCGTCGCATCCGGTGTGAAGGTGATGGTGCTGGCAGTCATCGTCGGCATCGGCACCGGCCTCTTCTCGCAGTTCACGCAGACCTATGCCGGCGGTCAGCCGACCGTCGAGCAAGCCCTCTCCGTCGTGCTGGCCGCGCTCGCCATGCTCGGCCTCGGCATCTTCGGCCCGGGGATCGCGACCGGCCTGGTCTCTGGCGCGCCCCAGCTCGGCGCGGGCGCCGCTGTTGGCACGGGCCTCGCTGTCGCGGGCACGGCGATGGCCGGCGCTGGCGCGCTGGGCCTGGCCGGAAGGGGAGCCATGGCCGCCGCTTCGGGAAGCGCCGCCGCCGCCCGCGGCGGCGCTGCGATGGCTGGCGGCGCTTCCTCCGCCTACAGCCTCGCCTCGGCCGGCCGGTCCGGCGCATCCGGCGTCGCGGCCGGCCTTGGCGGGGTCGGACGCGCAGCGGCTTCGGCCGCGACGGGCCCGGTGCGCCGCGCGGCCGCCTCGGCCTCCAGCTCCATGCGCCAGAGCTTCGCTGCCGGCGCCCGGTCCAGCTTCGCCGCGACGGGCGGCTCCTCGACCCAGGGCACGGTTGGCGGCGGCAACCCGCCGAGCGGATTCGCGTCGGCCGGGGGCGGGTCAGCCGACTCCGGGCCGCCGGCCTGGGCTCAGCGCATGAAGCGCAACCAGTCGATGGTCCACGGGGCACAGACCGCCGCGCAGGTCCTCAAATCCGGCGATAGCCACGGCGGCGGCCATTCCGTCGATCTTTCGGGAGAATAGACAATGGCGCTCTTTCGCCGATCCACAGTTCGCTACGGCCGCACCCCCGAACCCGAGACCCCGTACCAGCGGGCCGCGCAAGCCTGGGACGACCGCATCGGGTCGGCCAGGGTGCAGGCAAAGAATTGGCGGCTGATGGCGTTCGGATCGCTGGCGCTGTCCGTGGGGCTCGCCGGCGGTCTCGTCTGGCAATCGACCCACGGCAGCATCGTCCCCTGGGTGGTGCAGGTGGACAAGCTCGGCCAGGCGCAGGCCGTCTCGCCGGCGACCGCCGACTACACCCCGAGTGATCCGCAGATCGCCTGGTATCTCGCTCACTTCGTCGAGATGGTGCGCTCGCTCCCGGCCGACCCGATCATCGTGCGGCAGAACTGGCTGCAGGCCTACGACTTCACCACGACCTCGGGCTCGCAGGCCCTCAACGACTACGCCCGCGCCAACGACCCCTTCGCCAAGCTCGGCAAGCAACAGATCGCCATCGATGTCTCCAGCGTGATCCGAGCGTCGCCGTCGAGCTTCCGCGTGGAATGGGTCGAGCATCGCTATCAAGACGGCGCGCTGGCCGACAACACGCGTTGGACCGCGATCCTCACCATCGCCATCCAGACGCCAACCTCAGCCGACGTGCTCCGCAAGAACCCGCTCGGCATCTACGTCACCGCAATCAACTGGTCCAAGGAGCTGGGACAATGACCCTGCCGTTTTCCATGGAAGCCGGCAGCCCGGCTTCACGCGTCCTCACCAATCCCCGGAGTCGGGAAGCCGGGATTACGGCTTTCCGTAAAGCCGGCGTCGCGGCTCTACTGCTCTCCGTGACCGCGCTCGGCGGTTGCGCGCATCCGTTCATCCCGCCGGACATCAACTACGACAGCGCCGTGCCGGCGAAGCTGGCCGCCGATCCGCCCGCGCCGATCAAGATCGTGGAATTGCCGAAACCCCTGCCGTTGCCGGGACAGTTGAAGCCGCTCGACACGGGGAAGCCGACACCAGAGGCGGTCGATCCCGCCGCACGGATCAACCAGGCCAATGCCGCGGCCCGCGTGCAGCCCGTGCGCAACGGCTTCATCAACGCCGTGCAGGTTTATCCGTACTCTGGCGGGGCGCTCTACCAAGTCTACACCGCCCCCGGCGAGATCACCGACATCGCCCTGCAGGACGGCGAGCAGCTCGTCGGCTCGGGTCCAGTCGCCGCCGGCGACACCGTGCGCTGGATCATTGGCGACACGGAGAGCGGCGCCGGCGCAGCCAAGAAAATCCACATCCTGGTCAAGCCGACCCGGCCCGAACTTATCACCAACCTCGTCATCAACACGGACCGCCGGACCTATCTGCTGGAACTGCGATCGACCGAGAAAACCTACATGGCCTCGGTCTCCTGGCAGTACCCAGAGGACCAGCTCATTGCGCTGCGCGGGCAGAATCAGGCGGCGGAGGCGGCCGCGCCGATCGCCACGGGCGTCGATCTCGCAGCCATCAATTTCCGCTATGCGATCGAAGGCGACAGCCCGGCCTGGCGGCCCCTGCGCGCCTTCGACGACGGCCAGAAGGTCTTCATCGAGTTTCCGTCCGGCATTCGCCAGGGCGAGATGCCTCCGCTGTTCGTGATCGGCCCGGCCGGCGGCTCGGAACTCGTGAACTATCGCGTCAAGGGCAACTACTACATCGTCGATCGGCTCTTCGCCGCAGCCGAGCTGCGTCTCGGAGACAAGGATAGCGAGCGGCGTGTCCGCATCGTCCGCACCGATGGAAAGCCGCGGTCATGACGGACGAACCCGAAGAACACCAGCCGGCCCCGCCGCCCGCCGCGACGCCTGACCTACGGCTCCGAGGTGAGCACCCACGCGTCACGCGACTCTCGCGCAAGGTCCTGATCACCCTCGGCGGGGTGTCGGCGCTCGCGATCGCCGGCGCGCTCGGCTACGCGCTCCAGACGCACAACAAATCACAGTCCGGCCAGGAACGTAACCGTCCGGTCAGCCCCGCCTGGAAGCAGGTCCAGGCGGGGCTATAATCCCTGTCAGGCAGCATCCCGCTGATCCAGCCTTTCCCGGACCTGG
>JAJZFF010000477.1 GCA_021805485.1 Pseudomonadota bacterium | reverse complement strand
GTACCAGTCGAGCGCGGCATCGCGGTCGAGAATGCCCTCGGGGCCGTTGGCGAGGATGAAGCCGAGCAGGGACTGGCCGTCCGCCGAGCCGGAGTCCGCCGCCTTGCGGGCCCAGGCCAGGGCCGCCGGATAGTCGGCGCCGGGGGCGTCATCGGCGGCCCAGTGATCGTCCGGGAACAGGCCGGGGCCGGACGCGGCGGCGCGCAGCCCCTGCAGGTGCAGGCTGGCGAGGCGGCACTGGCTCGGCACGTGGCCGGCCTCGGCCGCGGCGCGGAACCAGCGCGCGGCCTCGGCCGGGTTGCGCGGGAACAGGGTGCCGGCGAGATAGGCGTGCGCCACCTCGTTCTGCGCCTCGACGAGTCCGGCGGCGGCGGCGACGCTGTAGAGCCGCGCCGCCCGCGCCCGCGCGCCGGCGGCGGCGAGGCGCCGCGCCCGGCGGAGGGCCCTGGGCGGCGAAAGCGCCGCCAGATGGTCCAGCAGTCGCATCGGCGCGGGATGCCCCCCTCAGGGCTCGCGCATGCTGTCGGTCGCGACCGGCAGCAGCTTGGTCATGAAATAGGAGAGGATGGTGCGCCGGCCGGTCTTGATGTCGGCGGTGAGCGGCATGCCGGGGGTGAGGCGGAAGCTGGGCGGCACGCCGTGCAGCATCAGCCTGTCGATCGAGATGCGGGCCTTGTAGTAGAGGCCGCGCGGCCGGTTGGGCAGCGGCGAGGCGCCCTCCGCCGGCGGCTGGTCGGAGCTGAAACTGTCGGCGCTGACCGAACGGAGCGTGCCGCGGGCGGTGCCGTAGCGCAGGTAATCGAAGGTGGCGAATTTCACCGTGACCGGATCGCCGACATGGACATGGCCGGATTCGGCGCCGCTGATATCGGCCTCGACCTCGAGCGGGGCGTCCAGCGGCACCAGGGTGATGAACTTGGCCCCCGACCGCAGCACCGAGCCGACCGAGACATGGGCGACGGTGAGCACGATGGCGTCGCGCGGCGCGCGCATCACCACGAGCTGGCTCTGCAGCCGCGCCTTGGCGAGGTCCTGCTCGGTGGCGATCAGCTTGCTGTCGGTCTCGGCGAGTTTCTCCCCGACATCGGCGATCCATTTCTTTTCATAGGCGTCGCGCTCGGCCTGCTGGGCGGCGAGGTCGCGCTCGCCGGCGGCGGCGGTGGCCAGCGCGCTGGAGAGCGAGCTGGACACGGTCAGCCGGTCGTTCCGGGCAAGCAGGGAGTTGAGCTTGCTGCCGACCTGCATGCGCTGGAGCTGGTCGCGCATGTGCTCGACATCCTTCGCCACGCCGACCTGCTTGCGGTAGAACCCCGCCTCGCTGTCGCTCTTGGCGATGATCATGCGCAGTTCGGCGATCTTCTGGTCGTAATTCTCGATCGTGTAGATGCGCTCGGCCCTGCGGCTCTCGAAGATCGCGGCCTGGAGCCGCTGCGCCGCGTTTGGATGCGCGGGCGCGTAGGTGGTGCCGCCCGCCTCGGCGGCAAGGCGGCCGCGCCGGGCGCCGAGCTGGACCACCTCGGCGCTCAGGGCCCTGAGATTGGCGCTGGCGAAGGTGGGGTTCAGCTTTGCCAGGATTTCGCCCTTGTGGACGATCTCGCCCTCGTGGACGTCGATCGCCTGGACGATCGAGGTGTCGAAGGGCTGGAGCAGGACGTTCGAGGCGGTGGAGACCAGCCGGCCGGGCGCGGAGACCACCTTGGGGATGCGCACGACGGCCGCGACGGCGATCAGCGTCGCCACCAGGGCGGTGACGAGCAGCATGGTGTAGCGCGAGACGATCGAAACCGGCGTCGCGATCACCGCCGCCGTCGGCGACTGGAATTCCAGCAGCGGCAGCGGCAGGTCCGACAGCGATGCGGGATCGGCCAGGGCGAGGCTGCCGCCGGAGGGCGGCAGCCGGTCAGTCGCCTTGCGCGAGGGTCGGGGTCGGCGCATGGCGGCCTCCTTCGGGATTCATGTGGCGGTTCTGCTGGAGCCAGAGATGGCGGTAGATCGCGCAGCGCTCGACGAGATCGGCGTGCCGGCCGATATCGACGACGCGGCCGGCATCCATGACCAGGATCATGTCGCAATCGACCAGCGAGGCGAGACGGTGCGAGACGATCACCATCGTCCGGCCGCGGGCGATGCGCAGCAGGTTGGCGTTGATCAGCGCCTCGCTTTCGGGGTCGAGCGCGCTCGTCGCCTCGTCGAGGATGAGCAGGCGGGGATCGGCGATCAGGGCGCGGGCGATGGCGAGGCGCTGCTTCTGGCCGCCGGAGAGGTTGGGCGAGCCCTCCTCGACGAAGGTTTCGTAGCCCTGCGGCAGGCGCTCGATGAATTCCTCGGCGCCGGCGAGGCGGGCGGCGCGGATCGCATCCTCGAAGGTGAGGCCGGGACGGCCGGCGATGATGTTGTCGCGCACCGAGCCGCGGAAGAGGAAATTGTCCTGCAGGACGACGCCGAAGCTCTTGCGCAGATGACGGAGATTGATCTCGCGCAGTTCGGTGTTGTCGATCTTCACGGCGCCGAGATAGTCGCGGTTGATGCCCTGGAGCAGGCGCGTGATGGTCGACTTGCCCGAGCCGGAACGGCCGACGATGCCGAGCATGGTGCCCTCGGGGATCGAGAAGCTGACCTTGTTCAGCGCCGGCGTCTTGCCGCCCTCGTAGGTGAAGGTGACCTCCTCGAAGGCGACGGCGCCGCGGAAGGCGGGGCGCAGGCCGGTGTTCATCGCGCGGCGCTCGGTCGGCCGGTTCAGCACCTCGCCGACGATGCCGACGGCGGCGCGGGCCTCCTGCGCGTCCTGCACGAGGCGGGCGAAGGAGATCAGCGGGCCGGCGACGCGGCCGCCGAGCAGCATGAAGCCGACCAGCGAGCCGGCGGCGAGCGGGTTCTGCGAGGTGAGCGCGACATAGCCGCCGAGCAGCAGCACGCCGATCGTCGCGTAGCGCTCGAGCGGCAGCGAGAGCACCTGCGGCCAGGCGGAGAGCCGGCCCATATCGAGATTGAGCTGGCTGGTGAGCGCCACCCGGCCGTCCCAGTCATCGGCGCGGACCTTCTCCAGCGCCAGCGCCTTGACCGTGCGCACGCCGTAGAGGCTTTCGACCAGCACCGCGCCCTTCTGGCTCTCGGCCTCGATGATGCGGCCGGTGAGCCGGGCGAGCGCGGGCAGGAAGGCGGTGATGATGACGGCGATGACGGCCGAGGCGATCAGCACCGTCCAGGCGAGGAAGGCGTTGAGGTAGAACAGGATCGGCAGGACCAGCGCGATCATGAAGATGTTGATGAAGGTGGTCAGCAGCCGGCCGGTGATGAAGTCGCGCACGCGGTAGATCTGGCCCACCTTGTAGCCGATCTGGCCGGCCTGGTTGCGCTCGAAGAACTCGATCGGGATGGTCATCAGCCGGTCGAAGATCATCAGGTTCAGCCGGGCGTCGAGCCTGGTGGAGAGCATCACCAGCATCATCTGCCGGCCCCAGGTGAGCAGCGCTTCCCAGAAGATGGCGATGACGAAGACGATCGAGATCAGCGCCAGCGTGTTCATCGCGTGATACTCGATCACCGAGTTCAGCACGACCATGACCAGCAGCGCCGGGATCACCTGCAGCACCGTGAGCGTGACGGAACTGATCGCGATGTCGCGCAGGATGCGCTTCTCGCGCCAGATCATGCGGAACAGGAGCGCGAAGTTGAAGACCGGCTCGGCATCGTCCTCGCTGCGCTCGCCGCGGACGAGGAGCACCGTGCCGTCCCAGAGCTGGCCGAGCTGAAGTTCGTCGACCGGGACCGGCGCGGTGCCCTGCGGGGCGCGGGGGTCGCGCAGGAAGACGACGGCGCGCTCGCGGTCGGCGGCGACCATGATCGCCGCGCCGCCATCCTTCAGCAGCAGGATGACCGGCGCCGTCGTCTCGATCTTGAGGAGCTGGCGGAAATTGACGCGGATCGCGCGGGCCCAGAGCCCGGCATCGCGCGCCCACTCGACGAGGCCCGGAGACGATGGCGGCGCGCCGTCGCCCTCCTTGCGCAGGAGATCAGGATCGAGATCGATCCCGTGGAACCGGGCCGCGGCCCTGACCGCCAGCACGCGGACGTGAAGTTCCCTGCCGCCATTCGGCGCGGCATCCACCGGCTCGATTGTCTCGCTCATCAGACAGGATCTTTCCCCGTTGCAATAGATCTTTCGCCCGGGGCGTTCCTGCCGGTCTGCCACGCCGTGAGCCGGCGCGGCGGGGTGCCAAAATCGCACCCGGTTACGAAATCAAATATCAAAACAAACATTCAACACTCCGTTAGCACATGTGCGGGCGCTTTTTCCATAGATATGAACCCGCCGCGAAACGGGTCTTGCGTTTCGGCCCCGGCGGTGCTGGATCAGGCTGCGATCTGCCAAGGAGCACGCGATCATGGACATTCGCCCCGCCGCCCCGGACGACCTGCCCGCCTGTCAGGCGATCTATGCCCATCACGTGCTGGAGGGGACCGGAACGTTCGACGAGGTGCCGCCCTCGCTCGAGGCGCTGACGGCGCGGTTTCGCGAGATCACCGGCGCGGGACGCGCCTGGGTGGTCGCCGCCGATGCGACCGGCATTCTCGGCTTCGCCTATTTCGACCAGTACCGCGCCCGCTCCGCCTACCGGTTCACCGCCGAGGACAGCGTCTATGTGCGCGAGGACGTGCGCGGCCAGGGGGTGGGCAAGGCGCTGGTCGCGCGGCTGCTCGACGAGGCGCGCACCGCCGGGTTCCGGGAGATGCTGGCCGTGATCGGCGATTCGGAAAATGTCGGCTCGATCGGGGTGCATGCCAGTCTCGGGTTCCAGCGGGTGGGGACGCTCCGCGATGTGGGGTTCAAGTTCGGCCGCTGGATCGACGTGGTGATCATGCAGCGCCATCTCGGCGGCCAGGGTTGAGGGCGATCACGCGGCGATCTTGAGGGATTCCACGGATTCCTCCAGTTCCTGAAACGTCGGCATGAAGAGGTTGGGCACCATCTTGCGGCCGACCTCGACGCTGACCTGCGGCGCATTGCCGTGCAGATGCGCGACCAGCACCGCGCGGATCACCTCGAAATAGCGGGAATCCTCCTCGACCACGCCGCGCAGCCGCACCGAGAGCGGCCCCACCACGCCATAGGCGAGCAGCACGCCGAGGAAGGTACCGGTCAGCGCCTCGCCGATCATTTCGCCGAGCACGGCGGGCGGCTGGCTGATATGCGCCATCGTCTTGATCACGCCGAGCACGGCTGCGACGATGCCGAGCGCGGGCAGGCCGTCCGCCATCGTCTGCAGCGTGTGGGCGCCGTGCAGTTCCTCGGCCAGGGTCTTGCGCAGCTCGCGGGCCATCACGTCCTCGATCTGGTGCGGATCGTCGGCGTTCATGCCGACCATCCGCAGATAGTCGCAGATGATCGCGGTGGCTTCCTCGTTCTTGAGAATCGTCGGGAAGTGCTTGAAGACCGGGCTTTCCTCGGGGCGCTCGATATGCGGCTCCAGCGCCATCGCGCCGCGCGTCGCGGCGAGGCGGACAAGGTAGAACAGCAGACAGAGCAGGTCGGTATAGTCGGCCTTCTTGAAGGCGCCGCCGCGCAGCACCTTCTTGAAGCCGGCCAGCGTGTGCTTGATGTCGTGCATCGAGTTGCCGGCCACGAAGGTGCCGACCGCGGCGCCGCCGATCGTGATGAGTTCGAAGGGCATCGATTTCAGCAGCGGGCCGATCGCCCCGCCCGTCACGATAAAGACGCCGAACACGCAGACGAGCAGGAATGCAACGCCTCCCAAAGTGAGCATATTTCACCGAAATCTCAGAACATTGCATCGCCGTTCGGGTCATGGCGCCTTGGCACCAACCGTTTTGACCCCTTCCGGCAGTGCCGGACGCACCACCAGTATTCCCACCCGGCGGTTAGCCGCCGCCAGCGGATTGGATGGGATGAGCAGCTTGCGGTCGGCATAGCCGCTCACGCGCGCGATCAGCCGCTTCGGAAAGCCGGCCTTGACCAGGACCGCGCGAGTCGCGTTCGCGCGCTCGACGGACAGGTCCCAGTTGTCCTTCGGGCCGGCGACATAGGGCCGGGCATCGGTGTAGCCGGCGATGCGGATCCGGTCGCCCAGCCTGGACAGGATCGGCGCGATCTTGGTCAGCAGTTCCAGCGTCATCGGGTTGGGCCGGGCCGAGCCGAGCGCGAACATCGGCCGCTTGTGCGCATCCATGATCTGGATGCGCAGGCCCCGCGGTGTGACGTGGATGCTGACCTGTTTCGAGAGCGACGCCAGATCCGGGTTCTGCGCCATCATCTGCCGGATCTCGGTGCCCGCCGTCTTGAAGCGGGCTTCGCCGAGATTGCCGGGGGCGAGGCCGCCGATGGCGCCGCCGGTGCCGGCGGCGCTCTGCCGGCCGGAGGGCGCGGATTGCGCCCCGGCGGCCGGTGAAGCGGGTTTCTGCAACTCGGGCGCGGGCTTCGGCGCGGTGTTCGACGCGGTGGCTCCGGACGCACGCGGCTTGTGGCCGGCGCCGGGCGAGGTGTTCACCAGGTCGTTGCCGGTGGGATGATCCGGGCGGATCTGCCGGCCCTGCGGCGTATGCGGCACCTGGTAGGAGACCGGGTTGTGGCCGACGGTGACGCGCACCGCCCCGCGATCCGACGAGAGAGAGCCCTTGTCGAACGGGGTGCTGCCGCCGAACGGCTTGCCCTCGCCGGAGGCGGCGCGGTTGAGCACGTTGGCCTGGCTGAAATAGTCGGCGAGACCGACGCGCTGCGCCTCGGTCGTCGCGTTGATCAGCCACATCAGCAGGAAGAAGGCCATCATCGCGGTCACGAAGTCGGCATAGGCGACCTTCCAGGCGCCGCCGTGATGGCCGCCCTCGATGATCTCCTCGCGGCGGATGATCAGGTTGACCGCCTGTTCGCCCCCCTTGCCGCCCTTCTTCTTGCGCTGCGCCATGAACCCCTTGCCACCTTTCGGGGCGGAGTATCGGGGGTGGGGGTTAAAAAAAGCTGAATCGGACTGTCAGCGGGTGGCTTCGAGGGCGCGGGCCAGCGTTCCGGTATCGGCATTGCCGCCGGACAGCACGACTCCGACCGACAGGCCCTCGAGCGGCAGCGCCTCGGCCAGCACCGCCGCCAGCGCCACGGCGCCGCCGGGCTCGACCACCAGCTTGAGATGGCGCAGCGCGAAGCCCATCGCGGCGAGCACCTGCGATTCGCCGACGGCGACGGCGCCGGCGAGGCGGGGCGCGTTGAGCGCGAAGGTGAGTTCGCCGGGCGTCATCGCCATCAGCGCGTCGCAGAGCGCGGAGCCCGCGCCGTCATTGGCGAGGCGGGTGCCGGCGGCCAGCGAGCGGCCGGTATCGTCCCAGCCCTCGGGCTCGACGGCGATCAGCCGGGTCGCGGGCGAGGCGTGTTCGAGGGCAAGGGCGCAGCCGGCGGTGAGGCCGCCGCCGCCGGTGCAGACGAAGACGAGATCGAGTTCGGCGCCCGCCGCCCGCGCGTCCTCCACCAGTTCGAGGGCGAGGGTGCCCTGCCCGGCGATCACGTCCGGATGGTCGTAGGGCGGGATCAGGACGGCGCCGGTGCGGGCGGCGATGGCGGCGGCGATCGCCTCGCGGTCCTCGGTGCGGCGGTCGTACTGCACGATGTCCGCCCCCCAGGCGGCGGTCGAGTCGCGCTTGATGGCGGGGGCATCGCGCGGCATCACGATGGTGG
>JAJZFF010000110.1:2854-7697 GCA_021805485.1 Pseudomonadota bacterium | reverse complement strand
GCTGCCGGTGCCGGCCAAGCCGGCGAAGCATTATCATTTCACGCTCATCACGAAATCCAACGCCTCGCCCTACTGGCTCGCGGTGCGCGAGGGGGCGGACGCGGCGGCGAAGAAGTTCGGCGTGTCGGTCGCCTTCGAGGCGCCGGCCAGCGGCACCGACCTCGCCGGGCAGATCGGCATGGTCAATAACGCGGTGACCGGCGGCACTGACGGCATCATCCTCGCCGCGCAGAATCCGCAGGCGCTGCTCAAGCCGGTGAAATCGGCGCTGGCGCACCACATTCCGGTGGTGACGGTGGATTCCGGCCTGTCGCCCAATATTTCGGACTGCTTCCTCGCGACCTCGAATGTCGGCGCCGCGGCGGCGCTCGCGAAATACACGGCCGACCACCTGATGGGCGGCAAGGGGCAGTATGCGATCGTCGATTTCAACCATACCGCCTCGACCGGAATCGCCCGGCCGAAAGGGTTCATGCTCGGCATGAAGTCCTATCCGCATATCAAGAAGATGGGGCCGATCCAGTATTCGAATAACGACGTCAGCGCCGGGCTGCGGATCGCGACCACGATGCTCACGCAATACCCGCATCTCAAGGTGATCTTCGGCGCGAACGATCGCGCCGCGCTCGGCCCGGCCGAGGCCGTGCAGCGCGCGCACGCCAAGGTGAAGGTGGTGGGCTTCGATGCCGACCTTGGCGAGATCGCGCTGGTCAAGTCGGGGATCATCCAGGCCTCGATCCTGCAATCGCCGTACGACATGGGCTATTACGCGGTGGTCGCGCTGCTCGACAAGTTCGACGGCAAGACCCTGCCGAAGCGGATCAACACGCCGTATTTCCTGCTGACGCCGAAGAATCTCGGCTCCAGCCAGGCGACGGCGGCCATCCGCCAGTACGCGCCCAAGTATAACCCCGCGGGCTGAGGGAGACTGGCGGACGATGGACCAGCAGGCACGAACGGCCGCGCTCGACGTCGAGTCCATTCCGCGCGGGCGCATGCTGTGGCGCTTCGTCCGCCAGATCGCCTTCGCGCTGATCAGCATCGTCGTGCTCGTCGTCGTGTTCGGCGTGCTGAACCCCCGTTTCCTGAGCGGGGGCAACTGGTTTCATATCGCCCAGCAGGTCGCGGTGATCGCGATCCTGGCAACCGGGCAGACCTTCATCATCGCGACCGCCGGGATCGACATCTCGCAGGGCTCGGTGGTCGCGCTGTCCTCGATGATCTGCGCGATCGCGATCGTCGATGCGCACATGTCGCCCGGGGTCGCGATCGTGCTGACGCTGGCGCTGGGGGCGGTGATCGGCGCGATCATCGGGCTCTCGGTGGTAGCACTCGGCGTGCCGCCCTTCATCGCCACGCTGGGCATGCTCGCGGTGGCACTCGGGGCGGCGCTGCTGACCACCAACGGCACGCCGGTGTTCGGCCTGCCGAACGGGTTCCAGGAGATTTCGCAAGGCACCGTGCTGGGCTTTCCCAACATGGCGTGGATCGCGGTACTGCTGGCGCTGTTCTCGGCCTATCTGCTGAACAAGACGCGGTTCGGCCGCTACACGCTGGCGATCGGCAGCAATGCCGAGGCGGCGCGGCGGGTCGGCATCAACGTGCCGCGGCATCTGCTGCTGGTCTATGTGTTCGGCGGGATCGTCTCCTCGCTCGCCGGCGTGATCTATCTCGCCTACACGGCGGCGGCGCAGCCGACCTCGGGGGCGAATTACGAACTCTATGCGATCGCCGCGGTGGTGATCGGCGGCGGGTCGCTGTTCGGCGGGGTGGGAACGATCCTGGGCAGCATCCTCGGCGCGCTGCTGATGACGATCCTGAAGAACGGCACGCAGTTGGCCGGGATTTCGCCCTATGTCGAGCAGGTGATTCTCGGGATCGTGGTGGTCGGCGCCGTCTATGTCGACAATCTGCGGCGGCGGCTGCGCTGAGCTGAAAGCCGCCGGCCGGATGCGGGGCATCCGGCCGGTCGGGGCAGGCGGTCAGGCGAGGTCGAAGCGGTCGAGCTCCATGACCCTGGTCCAGGCGGCGACGAAGTCCTTCACGAAGGCGGCCTCGCCGTCCCGCGTGCCATAGACCTCGGCGAGCGCGCGGAGCTGGGAGTTCGAGCCGAACACGAGATCCACCCGCGTCGCCGTCCACTTCACCGCGCCGCTCTTGCGGTCGCGCAGCTCGTAGACGCCGGACTCGGCGGTGGGGTGCCAGCTCATGCCCATGTCGAGCAGGTTGACGAAGAAGTCGTTCGTCAGCGCGCCGGGGCGGGTGGTGAAGACGCCGTGCTTCGAACCGCCGACATTGGCGCCGAGGGCGCGCATGCCGCCGATCAGCGCCGTCATTTCCGGGGCCGTCAGCGTCATCAGCTGGGCGCGGTCGAGCAGCTGTTCCTCCGGCGTGCGCGGATCGCCCTTGCCGAGATAGTTGCGGAAGCCGTCGGCCTTCGGCTCCAGCACCGCGAAGGAGGCAACGTCGGTCTGCGCCTCGGTCGCATCGGTGCGGCCGGGGGTGAAGGGCACGGTGACGTCATGCCCCGCCGCCTTCGCCGCCGCCTCGATCGCCGCGCAGCCGCCGAGCACGATCAGGTCGGCCAGCGAGACCTTCTTGCCGCCGGTCGCCGCCGCGTTGAACTCGGCCTGCACCTTTTCGAGTGCTCCGAGCACCTTGGCGAGTTCGGCCGGCTCGTTCGCGGCCCAGTCCTTCTGCGGGGCGAGGCGGATGCGCGCGCCGTTGGCGCCGCCGCGCTTGTCGGACCCGCGGAAGGTCGCCGCCGAGGCCCAGGCGGTGAGCGCGAGGCGGGTGGGCGCGATGCCGGTGGCGAGAAGCTTCGCCTTCAGCGCCGCGATGTCCGCCGCGTCGATCAGCTTGTGGTCGCCCGCGGGGACCGGGTCCTGCCAGATCAGCTGTTCGGCCGGGACGAGGTTGCCGAGATAGCGCGAGACCGGGCCCATGTCGCGATGGGTGAGCTTGAACCAGGCGCGGGCGAAGGCGTCGGCGAACTCGTCCGGGTTCTGGTGGAAGCGGCGGGAGATCTTCTCATAGGCGGGGTCCATGCGCATCGAGAGGTCGGTGGTGAGCATGGTCGGGCGGTGCTTCTTCGCGGTGTCGAACGCATCGGGGATGACGTCGCCCGCGTCCTTCGCGACCCACTGCCAGGCGCCGGCGGGGCTCTTCGTCAGTTCCCATTCGTAGTTGAACAGGTTGTCGAAGAAATAGTTGCTCCACTGGGTGGGCGTCTGCGTCCACGTGACTTCCGGACCGCCGGTGATGGCGTCGCTGCCCTTGCCGGAGCCGTAGCTGCTGATCCAGCCGAGGCCCTGCTGCTCGATAGGTGCTGCTTCCGGCTCGGGGCCGACCAGGGCGGCGTCGCCGGCGCCATGGGTCTTGCCGAAGGTGTGGCCGCCGGCGATCAGGGCGACGGTTTCCTCGTCGTTCATCGCCATGCGGGCGAAGGTCTCGCGGATGTCGCGCGCCGCGGCCACCGGGTCGGGCTTGCCGTTCGGGCCTTCGGGATTGACGTAGATGAGGCCCATCTGCACGGCCGCGAGCGGGTTTTCGAGGTCACGGTCGCCGCTGTAGCGCTTGTCATCGAGCCAGGTCGTCTCCGCGCCCCAGTAGATGCCCTGGTCGGGTTCCCAGGTATCGACGCGGCCGGCGCCGAAGCCGAAGGTCTTGAAGCCCATCGATTCGAGGGCGACGTTGCCGGCGAGGACCATGAGGTCGGCCCAGGAGATCTTGCGGCCGTATTTCTGCTTGACCGGCCAGAGCAGGCGGCGGGCCTTGTCGAGATTCGCGTTGTCCGGCCAGCTGTTCAGCGGAGCGAAACGCTGTTGGCCGCCGCCCGCGCCGCCACGGCCGTCGCCGATGCGGTAGGTGCCCGCCGCGTGCCAGGCCATGCGGACGAAGAGCGGGCCGTAATGGCCGAAATCGGCCGGCCACCAGTCCTGCGACTCGGTCATCAGCGCCTTGAGGTCGGCGATCACCGCATCGAGGTCGAGGCTCTTGAATTCCGCGGCATAGTCGAAATCCGGTTCCATCGGGTTCGACAGCGCCGAGTGCTGGTGCAAGCGCCCAACATCGATCTGGTTGGGCCACCAGTCGGCATTGGACCGGATGCCGCCCGAACTCTGCTGCTGCGCGCCGCCGGTGACGGGGCATTTCGTTTCTGTCGACAAGTCGTCCTCCGTTGATTGTCTGGGGTGCCTGAGTGACCGGGGTAGCGACTCGATTCCGATCGGTCAAATCCATTTTATGAAATGAAACAATAGGGGAAACCTATTGCAATGCTGGTGAAACAGTCCGTCGCGGAGGAGTGGCGGGCGGCGCCGAATTGCTGCGACGCAGCATCGAAAACGGCTTGCGGAGATATGGCAGGAGGGTCTACCGATTGTGCGGTTGCGTTTCGGATGTGCGTATATCGCACAAAAAGAACGGCATTGTGCACCCGGCGGAAGAGTGACGACGGCGCTGGAGGGAATGGTGGCTGAAACGAGAACGAGGATCGGCATCATCGGCGCAGGGCCGGCGGGGCTGATGCTCGCGCATCTGCTGGCGCGGGCGGGGATCGACAGCGTCGTGCTGGAGCGGCAGTCCCGCCATCATGTCGAGCACCGGATCCGCGCCGGAATCCTTGAACACGGCGTGGCCGAACTGCTGCGCGCGACCGGGCTCGGGGCGCGGATGGACACGGTCGGCTTCCGCCATGATGGCACCAACCTGCTGTTCGACGGCGCGCTGCACCGGATCGATTTCACCCGGCTGACCGGCCGCCATGTGATGCTCTACAGCCAGCACGAGGTGGTGCGCGACCTGATCGCCGCGCGGGTGGCGGCGGGGCTGCCGATCGTCT
>JAJZFF010000110.1:0-2844 GCA_021805485.1 Pseudomonadota bacterium | reverse complement strand
ATCGGGACGGAGCGGCCGGCGATCGTCTATCGGCATGACGGCGCCGAGCACCGGATCGACTGCGATATCGTCGCCGCCTGTGACGGGTTTCACGGCGCCGGCCGCGCCGCGCTGCCGGCGGCGGGGCTGCGCGAATACGACCGGGTGTATCCGTTCGGCTGGCTCGGCATTCTCGCGGAGGCGCCGCCCTCGAAGGACGAGCTGATCTACGCCAATCACCCGAACGGGTTCGCGCTGCTGTCGATGCGGTCGGCCACGGTCAGCCGGCTCTATATCCAGTGCGGCATGGACGAGCGGCTGGAGGACTGGCCGGACCAGCGGATCTGGGACGAGCTGGCGGTGCGGCTCGATCATCCGGGGTTCAGCCTGAACACCGGGCATGTGATCCAGAAGGGGATCACGGCGATGCGCTCCTATGTCGTCGAGCCGATGCAGGCGGGGCGGCTGTTCCTTGCCGGCGACGCCGCGCATATCGTGCCACCGACCGGAGCAAAAGGGCTGAACGCCGCGATCGCCGATGCGGCGCTGCTGGCCGACGCCATCATCCGCTGGGCGCGGGGCGAGGCGGGCGCGCTCGCCGGTTATGGCGCGGCGGCGCTGGACCGGGTGTGGAAGGTCGAGCGGTTCTCCTGGTGGATGACCTCGATGATGCACCGGTTCGACACGCATACCGGGTTCGACCGGCGGATGCAGCACGCCGAGCTGGAGTATTATACGCAGTCGGAGGCGGGGCAGACCGCGCTGGCCGAGAATTATGTCGGCCTGCCCTTTGCCGCGCCGGAGGGAGTGCCATGAACGAGACCGACTTCATCGGGATCGCGCCGTCGCGCAGCGCGCAGCCGCCGCTCTCGGCGCCGGATTATCGCAGCACGGCGCCGCGCGCGCCGCGCCAGGCGCCGGTGGCGATTCCGCAGACGCTGACCGAGGCGACCGGGCCGGTCTTCGATCCGTCGCGCTTCGCGCCGACCGACAATCTCGCCGCCAGTGGCGGGCACGAGGCGATGGGCGAGCGGATCATCGTGACCGGGCGGGTGCTGGACGAGGCGGGGCGGCCGGTGCCGCGCAGCATGGTCGAGATCTGGCAGGCCAATGCCGCGGGGCGCTACAACCTCAAGGGCGATACGCATGACGCGCCGCTCGACCCGCATTTCCGCGGCGCCGGGCGCGTGTTCACCGATGACGAGGGGCGCTATCGCTTCGTCACGATCAAGCCGGGCGCCTATCCCTGGGGGAACCACGCCAATGCCTGGCGGCCGAATCACATCCATTTCTCGCTGTTCGGTGCCGGGTTCTCGGCACGCCTGATCACGCAGATGTATTTTCCCGGCGACCCGCTGCTCGATCTCGACCCGATTTTCCATGCGGTGCCGGACGCGGCGGCGCGGGCACGGCTGGTGGCCGCTTTCGATATCGGCGTCACCGAGCCGGGGCGGGCGCTCGGCTATCGGTTCGACATCGTGCTGCGCGGCCGCGCCGCGACGCCGATGGAGGGGTGAGGGATGGAGATGTCGGCGCAGCAGACGATCGGGCCGTACTGGCACCTGATCGACCAGCCGGACTGGTGGGATCTGACGCGGTTCGGCGCCGCCGGTGCTGCGATCGTGATCGAGGGCAGGATCACCGATGGCGCGGGGGCGGCGGTGGCCGACGCGGCGGTGGAGCTGTTCCAGGCCTCGCCCGCGCGCGATGCGGTGTTTCCCGGCTATGGCCGGGTGGCGGCGGATGCGGAGGGCCGGTTCCGCTTCGCCACCGTGATGCCCGGCCCGCTGCCCGGACCGCGCGGGGCGAACGCTCAGCAGGCGCCGCATTGCGGCCTGGCGTTGCATGCGCGTGGCCTGCTGAGACCGCTTTTCACGCGGATCTATTTCGCCGGGCACGCGCTGAACGCGACCGACCCGGTGCTCGGCCTGGTGCCGGCGGCGCGGCGCGACACGCTGGTGGCGCACGAGGCTTCGCCCGGCGTCTGGCGGCGCGACATCGTGCTGCAGGGTGACGGCGAGACGGTATTTCTGGACTTCTGAAAAGGGAAGCAACGCGTCCATGACCGATGCATTTATCTGCGAATATGTCCGCACGCCGTTTGGGCGTTATGGCGGGGCGCTTTCGGCGGTTCGCGCGGACGATCTGGCGGCGGTGGCGATCCGCGGGGTGATGGCGCGGACGGCGGGGCTCGATTTCGCGGCGATCGACGAGGTGCTGTTCGGCTGCGCGAACCAGGCGGGCGAGGACAACCGGAACGTGGCGCGGATGGCGCTGCTGCTGGCGGGGCTGCCGGAGAGCGTGCCGGGAGCGACGGTCAACCGGCTGTGCGGCTCGGGGCTGGATGCGGTGGGGAGTGCGGCACGGGCGATCCGGCTGGGCGAGGCGTCGGTGGCGATCGCCGGCGGGGTGGAGAGCATGACCCGCGCGCCCTTCGTGATGCCGAAGGCGGGGGCGGCGTTCGACCGGTCGAACGCGGTGTATGACACGACGATCGGCTGGCGCTTCGTCAACCCGCTGATGAAGGCGCAATACGGCGTCGACGCGATGCCGGAGACGGCGGAGAACGTCGCCGCCGATTTCAACATCTCGCGGGCGGATCAGGACGGGTTCGCGCTGGCGAGCCAGCGCAAGTGCCAGGCGGCGACCGAGGCAGGGTTCTTCGCCGGCGAGATCACCAAGGTGACCATTCGCGGCCGCAAGGGCGACACGGTGGTCGATTCCGACGAGCATCCGCGCCCGGAGACGACGCTGGAGGGGCTGGCGAAACTGAAGGCCCCGTTCCGCGATCCAGGCACGGTGACGGCGGGCAATGCCTCGGGGGTGAATGACGGGGCGGCGGCGCTGATCCTTGCCTCGGCGGCG
>JAJZFF010000212.1 GCA_021805485.1 Pseudomonadota bacterium | reverse complement strand
ATCTATCCGGTGCATATCGCGGTAATCGCGCTGCTCGGCGGGCTGTTCCTTGCCGGTATCGCGGCCGGCATCCCCCCGCGCGAGCCGGCCCGCTTCGCGGGCTTCGCACTGCTCTGCCATCTCGCCCTCGTTCAGGGCTGGGGGACGCTTGATCACTGGGCGTGGAACTATCCCTCCTGGTCGATCAGCAGCGAATGGGCCGGTTATCTGCTGTTTCCGCTGCTGATCGCGTGCTACCGCGTCTTCTACAAGGGGGCGCTGGCGATCTCCCTGCCGCTCTGTTTCAGCATTCTCGCCACGGTCGCCGATATCCATGGCGGGCTGAACCTGACCTTCGGCAGCTCGTTGCTGCGCTTCTTTCCGGAATTCATCGCCGGAATGGCGACAACGGCGTTCATCCCCTTCATCGCCGACGAGGCGCCGAACCGCATCATCGCGCTTGCCGGCGCAGCGTTGGCAGTCGCCTTCGCCGCGACCGGGCACGACGCGATGACCGTGCTCGGCCTCTGGCTGATGCTTTATGGCCTCGCCATGCAGGGAGATGCCGAACGGCCGGCGAGCATCGGCGCCATCCGCCCGCTGCGCGCCATGGGCGTGATCTCCTATGCGTTCTACATGAGTTTTGCGCCGGCCGAACTCCTCACCACGCAGTTTTTCCGGCATCTGGGCATCGCGCGCGCGGCCGCGCCGCTGGCGGTCGCCTCCATGCTTGCGGCGCTCACGCTCGGCCTTGCCGTGCTGCTGCACGTGCTCATCGAGAAGCCCGCGCGCATCGCCCTCAACCGCCGCTTCGATCCGTCCCGCGCCGCGGCTCTGGCCGCGGGCAGCGTGGCGCTGTAATCAGGCGACCGACCCAACCGATCAGGACCCATCATGCGCCTTTCCCGCTCGCTCATTCCCACCCTCAAGGAAACGCCCGCCGAAGCGCAGATCGTCTCGCACCGGCTGATGCTGCGCGCCGGGCTGATCCGCCAGCAATCGGCCGGAATCTACGCCTGGCTGCCGGCGGGGCTGCGGGTGCTGCACAACATCGCCAATATCGTCCGCGAGGAACAGGCGCGCGCCGGCTCCCAGGAAATCCTGATGCCGACGATCCAGTCCGCCGAGCTATGGCGCGAAAGCGGGCGCTACGACGCTTATGGCCCGGAAATGCTGCGCATCCGCGACCGTCATGATCGCGAGATGCTCTACGGCCCGACCAACGAGGAAATGCTCACCGCGATCATGCGCGATTCGGTGCAGTCCTACCGCGACCTGCCGCAGATGCTCTACCAGATCCAGTGGAAATTCCGCGACGAGGTCCGCCCGCGCTTCGGCGTGCTGCGCGGCCGCGAATTCTACATGAAGGACGGCTACAGCTTCGATCTCGACTATGAAGGCGCGGTCGAAAGCTATCGGCGGATGATGCTGGCCTATATGCGCACCTTCAAGCGCATGGGCGTGCGCGCGGTGCCGATGCGCGCCGATACCGGCCCGATCGGCGGCAATCTCTCGCACGAATTCCACATTCTGGCGCCGACCGGCGAGAGCGGCGTGTTCTACGATTCGAGCTTCGAGACGATCGAGCTCGGCGACGATGCCTACGACTACGAGGCCCGCGCCGATCTCGACGCGTTTTTCGACCGCATGACCTCGCTTTACGCCGCGACCGACGAGAAGCACGACGAGGCCGCCTGGGCGAAGGTGCCCGAGGATCGCCGCCGCGAGGGCAGGGGGATCGAGGTCGGCCAGATCTTCTATTTCGGCACCAAATACAGCCAGGCGATGAATTTCACCGTGGTCGGGCCGGACGGTGCGCGCCTGCACCCCGAAATGGGCAGCTACGGCATCGGCGTCTCGCGGTTGACCGGCGCGATCATCGAGGCGAGCCATGACGAAGCGGGGATCATCTGGCCCGACGCGATCGCGCCGTTCCGTGCCTCGATCCTCAACCTCCGCCAGGGCGATCAGGTGACCGACGCGCTGTGCGAGCGGATCTACGACGCCCTCGGCCGCGATGCGCTCTATGACGACCGCGAGGCCCGCGCCGGCGAGAAATTCGCCGATGCCGACCTGATGGGCCATCCTTGGCAGGTCATCGTCGGCCCGCGCGGCGCGGCGAAGGGCCAGGTCGAGCTCAAGCACCGCCGCACCGGCGAGCGCGCCGAACTCGACATCGAGTCGGCACTCGCGAAAGTGCGCGTCTGATGTTCTCCGCCTTCGAGCGCCGGGTCGCCTTCCGTTACCTGCGCGCCCGCAAGGGTGAGCGGTTCGTCTCGATCATCGCCATCTTCTCGCTGGTCGGCATCGCCCTCGGGGTGGCGACGCTGATCATCGTGATGAGCGTGATGAACGGATTCCGCCAGGAATTGCTGGCGCAGATCCTCGGCCTCAACGGCGATATCGGCGTCTACGGCGCCGGCCACAACATCACCCAATACGACGCCGCGGCCGGGCGGCTCGAAAAGATCCCGGGCGTGATCAGCGCCATCCCGATCGTGCAGGGCGAGGTGCTGATGACCGGGCCGCATGGCGGCGCGATCGGCGGGGTGGCGCGGGGCATCCAGCCGGACGGGCTGGCGAAGCTGCGGACCGTTTCGCGGCATATCGTCGCCGGCTCACTGAAGGATTTCACCGGCCGCAACATCGCGGTCGGCGCCGGCGTGGCCAGCCAGCTCGGCATTTCGCTCGGCGGCACCATCACCCTCGTGCTGCCGCAGGGCGATGCCACCATCATCGGCACCATTCCGCGCATCCAGAGCTTTCATGTCAGCGCGATCTTCCGCACCGGCATGGCGCAATACGATTCGAGCTTCGTGTTCCTGCCGCTCACCTCGGCGCAGACGCTGTTCCGCGCAAAGGATGCCGCGACGCAAATCCAGCTTTTCGTGAAAAACCCCGACAATACCGGCCCGATCAAGGCGGCCATCCCGAAGGCGATGGGCAGCGCGCCGGTCAACGTGGTGGACTGGCAGGACAGCAACAACGCCTTCTTCGCGGCGGTCAATGTCGAGCGGAACGTGATGTTCCTGATCCTCACGCTGATCATCGTCGTTGCCGTGTTCAACGTGGTGTCCTCGATGATCATGATGGTGAAGGACAAGACCGCCGATATCGCCATCCTGCGCACGATGGGGGCGACTTCGGGCTCGATCATGCGGATCTTCTTCATGGTCGGCGCCTCGGTCGGCGTGATCGGCACGATCGCGGGTTTCGGCCTCGGCGTCGTCTTCTGCGCGCATATCGAGCAGATCCGGCAGTTCGTGCAGGGGCTGACCGGCACGCAGCTCTTCAACCCCACGGTCTATTACCTTGAATCCCTGCCGGCGAAGCTGGTCTGGAGCCAGGTGATCGAGGTCGTGGTGATCGCCATCGGCCTGTCCTTCGTCGCCACGCTCTATCCAAGCTGGCGGGCGGCGCGAACCGATCCGGTGGAGGCGCTGCGCCATGAGTGAGGTTCTGAAACTCGAAGGTGTTGTCCGCACCTTTCACAGCGAGGGCGAGGATCTGCACATCCTGCGCGGCGCCGATCTCTCGCTCCGCAGCGGCGAGATCGTCGCGCTGGTCGCCCCCTCCGGTTCCGGCAAATCCACCCTGCTCCATCTCGCCGGGCTTCTCGAAAAGCCGGATGGCGGCACCATCCGCATCGGCGGGATCGATACCGCGCGCCTTTCAGATTCCGAAAAGACCACGCTGCGCCTTAATGAAATCGGCTTCGTCTACCAGGCGCATCATCTGCTGGCCGAATTCACGGCGCTGGAAAACGCAGCCCTGCCGCAGCTCATCGCCGGAAGCACCCGCAAGGATGCCGAGGCCCGCGCCGCCCATCTGCTCGATGCGTTCGGCCTCGCCGCGCGCGCGCATCATCTGCCCGGCAAGCTCTCGGGCGGCGAGCGTCAGCGCGTTGCCATCGCGCGCGCCATGGCGAACGCGCCGAAGCTCCTGCTTGCCGACGAACCGACCGGCAATCTCGACGTCGCCACCGCCGATCTCGTGTTTGCCGAATTGCTGCGGGTGGTGCGGCACGAAAACATCGCGGCGCTGATCGCCACCCACAACCCCGATCTTGCCGCGCGCATGGATCGCGTGGTCATGCTGCGCGATGGCCATCTCGTGGATGGCTGAACAACAAGGGGAGACTCCGTCGATGGCAGAACTCGACAGTAGCGCCGCCACAGCGCTTGAACTCATCCGTGCCGCGGGCCGCCCGCCGGCCGACCAGCTGAGCCCGGCCGAAGCGCGGATCGGCTATCTGCAGGCGCGCGGCGCCCTTTCGCCGCAGCCGCCAGCGATCACGCATGTGCGCGATCTTGACGCCCAGGGCCGCAACGGCGCCATTCCGCTTCGCCTTTATCGCGATGGGGATGATGAAGCGGCGCGCGGCTGTCTCGTCTATTTCCATGGTGGTGGCTGGGTGATCGGTGATCGCGACACGCATGATGTCGTCTGCCGGCAGATCGCGCAGCGCAGCCGCGCGGTGGTCATTTCCGTCGATTACCGGCTCGGCCCCGAACACAAATTCCCCGCCGCCGTCGAGGATGCGATCGACGCCACCGCCTGGGTCGCCAAACACGCCGATGAACTCGGCATCGATGCGAAGCGCCTCGCCGTCGGCGGCGACAGCGCGGGCGGCAACCTCGCCGCCGTCGTCGCGATCGACGCGCGCGACAATGCCGGCCCCGCCATCGCGATGCAGGCGCTGGTCTATCCCTCGACCGACATGCTCGGCTCGACCGAAAGTCACGAGGCCTTCGCCGAGAACTACATGCTGACGAAGTCGATGATGACCTATTTCCGCGCCCACTACCTGCGCTCGGCGGATGACAAGGCGGACTGGCGCGCCTCGCCGATGCGCGCTGCGCGGCACCACGGGCTGCCGCCGGCCCTGGTCATCACCGCCGGCTTCGATCCGCTGCGCGACGAGGGCGAGGCCTATGCGCGGCGGCTCGCGGAACGCGGCGTTGCGGTCACGCTGCGGCGCTTTCCGGGGCAGATCCACGGCTTCCTGACGATGGGCCGGGTGATTCCCGAAGCCGGCGAGGCGGTTGACGAAATCGTCGCGACGATGGCGGCCCGTGGCGTCTGACGGAACCGAGAGGCCGCGCGGACGCTGGCGCGGCCTCGTCTTCCGCGGCTACGACATCGCGGTGGACGCGGTGATCCTCGGCGTCATCCCGCTGATGCTCGTCGCCCTCGCCTTCGCCTTTCTCGAGGCGGTTGCCAGCACGATCCATCTCTTTCCGGATTTCCGGCCACAGACGATGGACACCTTCACCCTGCGGGTGCTGGTGGAGCAGATTCTCGACGTCGTCATCCTCATCGAGCTGTTCAACACCTTCATGGATTATGCCCGCACGAGGCGCATCCGGCTGTCGACGCTGCTCGACGTGACGATCGTCTTTTCCCTCCGTGAGGTGCTGATCAAGCTCTACGGCCAGAAATTCTCGGCGGAAGACATCATCACGCTGGTCGTCGTCATCATCGTGCTGGTCATCGCGCGCAGCATCACGATGAGGTTTTCCCCTCATCCGCCGTCTCGCGCCTGAGTTCGAGGTCGAGCCATTCGGCCTCGAGCGCGGCGAGCCGCTCCTGCAGTCCGCCCACCGTTTCACTGGCCTTGCGGAACCCATCGGCATCACGGGTGAAGAAATCGGGGTCGGCGAGGCGGGCCTCGTGCCGGGCGATGCCGGCCTGAAGCGTTTCCATCTCGCTTTCGAGTTCCTTGAGCCGGTGACGGTCGCGGAAGGAAAACGCCGAGGCCGCGGCCTTGGGTTTCGGCGGCGTCGCGGCCGGCTTGCGCGGCCCTGCCTCGCGCGTCTCACGCGGGCCGCGCTGGGCCAGCATGTCCGCATAGCCGCCGGCATACTCCACCCATCGCCCGTCGCCCTCCGCCGCGAGCGTGGAAGTCG
The DNA here is from genome assembly GCA_021805485.1 of Pseudomonadota bacterium. The sequence goes on along the minus strand of JAJZFF010000212.1, from coordinate 1,826 downwards.
CGATGCGGTCGAGAAAGTCGCGGTCATGGCTGACCAGCAGCACCGTGCCGGCATAGTCCGACAGCATGTCCTGCAGGATGTCGAGCGTTTCGAGATCGAGATCGTTGGTCGGTTCGTCGAGGATCAGCAGGTTCGACGGCCGTGCCATCGCGCAGGCCAGCAGCAGCCGGCCACGCTCGCCGCCCGACAGCGTGCCGACCGGCGTGCGCGCCTGTTCGGGACGGAACAGGAAATCCTTCATGTAGCCGACGACATGGCGAAACTGCCCGCCGACCTCGACCATGTCGCTCCCCCCGCCGGTCAGCGTGTCGGCGAGGGTGCGGGCCGGGTCGAGGGCGGCTCGCTGCTGATCGAGGGTCGCCACGGCAAGGTTGGTGCCCTGGGTGATCGTGCCTGAGTCCGGCTCGATCTGTCCAGTCAGCAGCCGCAGCAGGGTGGTCTTGCCGGCACCGTTCGGCCCGACGATGCCAAGCCGGTCGCCACGCAGTACCCGCAGCGTCAGGTCGCGGATCACGCAGCGCTCGCCGAATGTTTTCGAGACGTGCTCGGCATCGACGACGATCTTGCCGGAGAGTGCGGCGGCACTCGTCGTCACGTTCATCTCCCGCGCCTCGCGCCGCTCCTCGCGCTTGCGCGCGCGCAGGGCGGCGAGTTCGGCAACGCGGCGGACATTGCGCTTGCGCCGCGCCGTCACGCCGTAGCGCATCCAGTCCTCCTCGCGCGCGATGGCGCGGGAGAGCTTCTGCGCGTCGCGCTCCTCCTGTTCGAACACCTCGTCGCGCCAGGCCTCGAAATGCGAGAAGCCGCGATCGATCCGGCTGGTGCGGCCGCGATCGAGCCAGACGATGCTGCGCGTCACCGTCTCCAGCAGCCGCCGGTCATGGCTGATCAACACGATGCCGGCGCGCGAGGCCTTCAACTCGGCCTCCAGCCATTCGATCGCCGGCAGGTCGAGATGGTTCGTCGGCTCGTCGAGCAGCAGCACATCGGGCTCCGGCGCCAGCACCTTGGCCAGCGCGGCCCGCCGCGCCTCGCCGCCGGAGAGGCGGGCGGTACTCTCGGCGCCGGTCAGCCCAAGCCGGTCGAGGCAGGCACGGGCGCGGTGCCCGTCCACTTCCGGATCGAGACCGTCGAACACGTAATCGAGCACGGTCGGGAAGCGGGTGAGGTCCGGCTCCTGCGGCAGGTAGCGCAAGGTGGCGCCAGGCTGCAGGAACCGCGTGCCGGAATCGGCCTCGGCGAGCCCCGCCGCGATCTTCAGCAGGGTGGACTTGCCCGATCCGTTCCGCCCGACGAGGCAGATCCGCTCGCCCGCGGCAATGCCGATTTCCGCCCCGTCGAGCAGCGGCGCGCCGCCGAGCGAGAGCCTTATGTCTTGCAGGTTGAGCAGGGGAGGAGCCATGCGCGCCTTGTGGCCAATCGCGGATCGCATGGCAAGCGAGCGCCGATCGGGGTATGAGAGCGCCGCCATGATCCGCCTGACCGAAATCCGCCTGCCGCTCGACCACACCCCCGACGCCCTGCGCGATGCGGTGCTCGCCCGCCTCGGCATTGGCGAGGCCGCGCTGCGCGGCTTCACCGTCTTCCGCCGCGCCGTCGATGCCCGCCGCAAGGCCGCGATCGTCCTCACCTACACGATCGATGTCGAGGCGGAGGACGAGGCGGGGCTTCTCGCCCGCCATGCTGCGAGCCGCCATGTCGGCCCGACGCCGGACATGACCTACCGGTTTCCGGACTCCCCTCCGCCGGCGCGCCGGCCCGTCGTCGTCGGCACCGGCCCCTGCGGCCTCTTCGCCGCCCTCATCCTCGCCCAGGCCGGCCTGCGC
>JAJZFF010000157.1 GCA_021805485.1 Pseudomonadota bacterium | reverse complement strand
TTCGCACGGCGCGACCCTCGGATTCTCTACCAAGTGCCGCTGATCGTGCTCGCCGTCACGATGGTCAAGGCGCTCGCCCAGTATGCCCAGACCCTGCTCACCCAGCAGGTCGTGCTCGGCACCATCCGCCGCCTGCAGGTCTCGATGTTCGATCATCTGACCGGGGCCGAACTCGCGCGGATCGACCGCGAGGCCCCCGCGATGCTCGCTGCCCGCTTCACCACGGACGCCACCGTGATCCGCGAGGCGATGAGCCGCGCCGTGAACGGTATCGCCGATTTCTTCACGCTGATCGGCCTGGTCGGCACCATGCTGTGGATCGACTGGGAACTCAGCCTCATCGCCGCCTTGCTCTACCCGCTCGCCGGCCTGCCGATCCAGAAGATCGGCCGCCGCATCCGCCGCGCCTCGGGCGGCATGCAGGAGCGGATGGGCGAAACCGCCGCCCTGCTCAACGAAAGCTTCGCCCAGGCCCGCACCGTCCGCGCCTATGGCCTCGAGGAAGACGAGCGCCGCCGTGCAGACCGCGCCTTCGAGCATCTCTACCGCGCCCTGATGCGCATGATCCGCGGCCGCGCCGCGCTCGACCCGGTGCTGGAAGTCCTCGGCGGCCTCGCCATCGCCCTCGTCATCGGGTTCGCCGGCTGGCGGCACGCGGCGGGCGCTTCCGGCATCGGCAATTTCACCGGCTTCGTCGCCGCCCTGCTGATCGCCTCCCGCCCGTTGCGCGCCCTCGGCACGATGAACGCCGCGGTGCAGGAAGGCATGGCCGGACTCGAGCGCGTGTTTCATGTCATCGACGAACCCTCGGTCGTCGCCGACCGGCCCGGGGCGGTCGAATTGCCGCCCGGCCCCGGCCGCGTCGAGTTCCGCCATGTCGGCTTCGCCTATCCCGATGGCCGGCCCGGCCTGCGCGATCTTTCGTTCGTCGCCGAGCCCGGCCGCACCCTCGCCCTGGTCGGCGCGTCCGGCGCCGGCAAATCGACGGCGCTTGCCCTGTTGCCCCGGCTCTACGAGGCCGATCGCGGCGCCATCCTGATCGACGGCGCCGACGTTTCCGCCGTCTCGCTCGACTCCCTGCGCGGTGCGATCGCCTATGTCGGCCAGGATGCCCTGCTGTTCGACGACACCATCGCCGCGAATATAGCAATGGGCCGCAGGGGCGCGTCGATCGACGAAATCCGCGCCGCGGCCGAGGCGGCGGCGGCTGGCTTCGTCGCGGATCTTCCCGAAGGTTTCGAAACCCGCGTCGGCGTCAACGGCCAGCGCCTGTCGGGCGGCCAGCGCCAGCGCGTGGCCCTGGCCCGGGCCCTGCTGCGCGACCCGCGGATCCTGCTCCTCGACGAGGCGACCAGCGCACTCGATGCCGAGAGCGAGGCCGCCGTGCAGGAAGCGCTTGCCCGCCTGCGCCGCGGCCGCACCACCATCGTCGTCGCCCACCGCCTCGCCACCGTGCGCGATGCCGACCGGATCGTGGTGATGGCGGATGGCGCGGTGGTCGAATCCGGCACGCATGAAGATCTCGTCGCCGGCGATGGCGCTTTCGCCCGCCTCGTCCGCGCCCAAGCTCTGGCCAGTTAGGAAAACAGATTCGGAAATCGACTTACGATTCAGTCGGATCAGAAGCCGCCGGATCAGAAGCCGCTCTGGCGCCGAGGTGACCGAGGTTCCGCGATGAGAGCATCCCGGCGCATGGCAATGCGCCGGGACGCCTCGCAGAAGCGCCGGTTAAACTCCAGGATTAGTGCTCGGCATCGGATTGAAGTCGGAAGGAACCGATGTGCGGATACCTTTAGCAATATCGGTCGGCACGATGTGGTCGGCCTGGCAGCCATTGCCGCCATAGTGCGGCAGCGACATGATCACCTTGTTGGGGATCATGGCGTAGCTGGCCGGCAGTGGCGCTGCCCGACCGGTCAGGCGGGCCGGATCGAAGGCGCCCATCAGGTCGCCGACATAGGGGGTCAGCGCGTCGGACGGGCCGATATTCGCCTCGGCGAACTCGCTCTCGCCCTCGGCGCGGCCCTTCAGCTCATCCGGCAGCAGGGCGAGCGGCGTCAGGCCGAACACCTCGTCGACGAACTTCACCACCGAGGACTGGCTGCCATCCTGGTGATCGACCTGATGCGTCTTCGCATAGGGCGAGATCACGATCATCGGCACGCGCGGGCCGAACTTGAAGACCTCCTTGTCCGGGCCGTTGACGATGACCGGCGGCGGCACATGGTCGTAATCGCCCTCGGAGTCGTCCCAGGTGATGATAATCGCGGCGTGCTTCCAGTATTTGCTGCTGGCGATCGCGTTCACCGCCTTGGCCACCATCGCCTCGCTGATCTGCGCATCCGAGTAGGCGGGGTGGTCGTCATCGCCGAGGAAGTTGGTCTGCGCCTTGGCCACGGGGTTGACCGGCTTCAGGCCGAAGATGTTCTGAAACCCGCCCTTGACGTAGAACACACCGCCGGCGGCCGGCAGGCTGCCGCCCTTGAGTGCGGTGAACAGGTCGCCGAGCCCGTGCAGGTTGGCGCGCTCGTCGGGGTTGTTGGCGACATAGCCGAAATATTGCGGGCCGTTATGGTGGGTGATGTAGGAGGCGTGGGTGCCGCTGGCATCGACCGGGTTGGCCGGGTCGGTCGGCTCGTGGTCGTAGCCTTCCTCGTACCAACCCCAGTTGACCTGCTTGTGGCCGGACTGGGTGAGGTAGGCGATGTCGCTCTTGATGTCGGCGAGGTCGCCGGCGGCGTCGCTGTCGTGCTTCGTGATCGCGGCGGCGTTGCGGCCCATCGTGTTGATCGCGATGGAGGCGTAGGTCTGGTTGAGCTGCACGCCGTACGTAAAGCTGGAGCTGCCGAAATCGCCGGGATTGACCGGCACGTTGGCGTTCTTGTTGGGGTCGAGCGGCGAGCCCCAGAACGGATCGTTGTCATCCATCACCGGCTCGCCAGCCCCGGATTCGGTCACCTTGAGGCCGTACGGGTTGGTCGCGGTCGGCCCGGTCGTCGGATCGAAGGTGTTGAACGCCTCGTTCGGGTGCAGCGCCCATTGGGTCAGGCCGGTCTGGGCGGCGAAGATCGACAGGTTGCCCGGCGTCGAGGGGCCGGTGATGTTCTGGAAGACGTGGTCGAACAGCACGAAGCGGCTGGCATAGCGCCACAGGAAGGGCACCGTGTCGCAATCCTCATAGGCCATCGCGAGTTCGCCGAACTGCTTCGCCTTGAGCGAGGGATTGCCGGAAGGCGAGTATTTCAGCTCCTCGGTGACGGCGAACTTGTCCATCAGCGGCTTGCCGGCGACGACGTCCATCTTGGCGGCGATGCGGGTGTGCGAATGGTCGATGTCGTCGGTGTCCCACGCATATTGCTTCGGGCCGATGCGGAAGGGCGAGATGGTCGTCGTGCTGCCATCGGTGTTGACCAGCTCCTGCACGAAGCCGGGGGTCTTGGCGGCCGGCTGCGAATAGAGCCCGTCCGCACCGGGGAAGGTGCCGAAATAGGAGTCGAACGAGCGGTTCTCCTGATACAGCACGAAGACATACTTGATCTTCTTGCGCACGAGCTGGACGAGCTGCTCGTGGGTGAGATGGAAGCGGTGGTGGCGTTGTTCGCCGTGTTCGCCCTGCTCCCAGCCGCCATTGTGCCAGGCCTCGCGGTCCATCAGCCCGGCGACGAAGGCATGGGCGTCGTCCGGGCGGTTGAAGGCGAGGCGCCCGTCTTGCTCAGCCAACGCCGGCTGCATGGTCATGCTCAGCGCGCACAGCGCCGAACAAGCCATTGTCAAAGCTCGTTTCATGATTCGCTCCCAACGGAATGTTAACCTCGCGCAAGTATATACAGATCAAATCTCCCGATTTCGTGATAGTTCCGTTGCAAGAATGTGAATTTAGCGCGGATCGAACATCCGTCGCGCCATCATCAGTGCTCGCGCCCGATAGGCGGCGTTCAGCCGCGGGGTGGCCGAATGGTAGTCGCCGATGCCCGGCATCAGGCTTCCCGCGCGGTCGATGTCGGTGCGCAGGATGAAGGCGGCGGCCGCAATGTTGAAGCAGGGATCGTCGATCAGGCGTCGCCGTGTTTCGCGTGCGCCAAGCCGCGCCCGGCTGGCGATCGCATCGAGCCAGACACTGTTCACCTGCATCAGTCCGTAATCCGCGGTGCCGTTGGAATCCGGGCGGACGAGCCCGACATGCCCGCCCTCGAGCCGTGCGATCACCGGCAAGACGCGAGGCGGGAGATGATAGACGGAAGCTGCAAGGATCATGCAGCGCAACAGGGAGGTCATCGTGATATCTCCGTGAAATCGCCGTCGTGCGCGCCGCCGCTGCTGGCGCTTGCGCCATCCTCTCGGTTAGTCACGAGTTCATGAACGCAAAGGCAGAACGGGCTGACGGTGAGGGCGGGTACACGCTGCTCGAGCTTCTCGTCGTTATCGTCATCCTCGGACTTCTGATCGCGCTTGTTGGCCCCGCCCTGCTCAGCCAGCTCGGGCGGGCCAAGGCGAGCATCGCCGAACAGTCGATCGAGCGGATCGGCTCGGTGCTCGACCTGTTCAAGCTCGATGTCGGCAGCTATCCGACGACCGATCAGGGCTTGCAGGCGCTGATCAGCAAGCCGGCCGGGGTGAGCGGCTGGCACGGGCCCTATCTGAAGCAGACCACGCTGCCGCGCGACCCGTGGGGGCATGGGTTTGTCTATCAGGCGCCCTCGGCGCGGCCGGGGCTTGCCTATGATCTGTGTTCGAAAGGGCCGAAGGACGTGACCGCGGCGCCGGGTGCGCCGGGGATGATCTGCAACCGCTGAGGCGGGCTCAGCCACAGCGCGCATCCGACCAGTCCAGCACGATATAGGGCGCATCGACATTCGCCGGTGTCAGGCGGATGGTCGCACAGCGCGCCGCGCGGGCCACGCCCGGCCCGGTGGCGATGGCCTCGATCCGTACCACCGGCGGGCCGCTGACATGCCCGCCCGGCAGGTCGATCCGCCCGGCCAGCCCCACCGCCGCGCGCACCGCCGCATCCGCCGCCGCGAGGTCGGGCAAGGCGGGGGCGTAGAGCGAGAGATGCGGGCGCAGCCAGGCGAGCAGCCCCGGAATCATGCCCGGCAGGCTGGCGAGGTCGGCCAGGCTGCGGAACGGCGCCTGCGGCGGGCCATAGGCGCTGCCGGCGGCGCGGTAGCGGGCGCGGAGAGCGGCGAGGCGGGCTGGCGCAAGCGCCGGGTCGCGCGCCTCGGTCAGGGTTTCGGCAAGGCTTTGCGCGGGTGCGGCGGCCATGCCGCCGACGCGGAACAGCGCGGCCAGCAGGGGGGCGGGGGCGGTGTCGGGGTTGATCCGCCCGGTGACGCCGCTGGTGGCGAGCCGGACATGCGATGCGCCGATTCGCACCTCTCCCGGCGCCGCGCCGCCGGCATCGAGCCGGGCGACGGCGAGCCACACGCCGCCCTCGGCCGCCGCCGCCGCCGCCGCCGCGTCGCGCAGGTTGCCGGCGATCGCCATCTGCTGGCGGGCGGCGACCAGCAGCCTGGTGACGAGGAAGCCGAACAGCACCAGCACCGCCAGCACGATCAGCAGCGCGAAGCCCCGATCGTCGCGCCGGCGGGGCCGCGCCATGCTCAGCGCAGTCCGAGATGCCGGCGCAGCGCCGCTTCCGGGTCGGCCGATCCGTCCATCGGCAGGCCGTTCAGCTCGGCCGGCACGTTGGCGGCGTTGGGCAGCGCCTGTTCGAGGTCGCGCGTCAGCGCCGTCGCGTCGGTCGCGTCGTGGACGACATGCGGGGTGATCAGCACCAGCAGTTCCTGGCGCGCGCGGTTGTCGTCCTGTGTGCCGAAGAGCGGGCCGAGCAACGGCACGTCCTTGAGGAAGGGCAGGCCGGAATTGCCGCGCTGGACATTGTCGGTGATCAGCCCGGCGAGGCCGATCGTCTGCCCGTCATGCACGACGACGCTGGAGGAGACGGCGCGCTCGGAGAAGGTCGGCGAGTTGAGTCCCTGGGTGGTGACCGAGGGGGCGACGTTGCTCACCTGCTGCGAGACCGTGAGCGCCACCAGCCCGTCGCTCGAGATATGCGGGGTGATCTGCAGGATCACGCCGGTTTCCTGGTAGCTCACTGAGTTGATGACCGGCGCGCCGGTGGTCAGCGTGCTCTGCGAGGTCTGCGAGAGATAGGGCACGAGGTTGCCGACCAGCAGGTTCGCCGTGCGGCCGTTCTGCACGAGGAGCTGCGGCGAGGAGAGTACCTGCACCTGGGTGACCGATTGCAGGGCGGAGATCGCGAGCGGGGCGCCATCGCTGCCGTGGCCGGCGAGGACGAAGCCCGGGAAGCTCTGGTTCAGCGCCGCGCTGGCGCCGGTGCTGAGCACCGCGTTGATGCCGCCGGACTTGAAGAAGAACTGGGTGCCGTATTTCAGCGCGCCGTTGAGATCGACCTCGGCGATCGTCGCGTCGATCTCGACTTCCAGCGGCTCGATGTCGAGCTTGCGGAGCATCGCCTCGACCGAGGCGTTTTCCGAGGCGTCCGCCCGCACCAGGATCGCGTTCTGCCGGGGATCGGCAAGGATGCGCAGGCCGCTGGAATCGCCGCCGCCGCCAGCGCCGCCGCCGAGCGGGCCGAGCAGCGGATTGCTCGCCGCCGCGTGGGCCGATGCCGACGTTGCCGATGCGGGTGTTGCGGCGGGAGTTGCGAGACCGGCGCCGAGACCGGAGGCGGTGCCGGGCGTTGCGCCGAGTCCGGAGGTGGCGCCGGTGCCGGATGCGCTGCCGCCGGCCGCGTTGCCCACAAGCCCGCCCGATCCCATCAGCATCTGCGCCGAAACGCCGGGGGCGGTGCCGCCGGTGGTGTCGGGCCCGGAGGGCTGGGCCGTCACGTCGTTGGGGGTGAAGGCTTCCTGCAACACCTCGGCGACGTCCTCGGCGCGGCTGTTGCGCAGGTAATAGACGTGCCAGGCCCGCCGCGTCGCCGCTTCCTGCCGCGCGAGAGTGCGATAGACCCGGTCCGCCGCGCGCACGGCCGCGCCGGAGGGGGCGATCACCAGCACCGCGCCGATGCGCACCAGCGGCACCACCTTGACCACCCCGCCCGCTTTGCCGGCGTGCAGCGCCTGGGTGAGGGCGGCGGCGAAATCGCGGGCGTTGGGGCCGGTCGCGGGGTAGAGCGCGTAGGACTGGCCGGCGAGGGCATCGACGTCGAAGGCGCGGATCAGCGCGAGCAGGGTGGCGCGCACCTGCGGGCTGCCTTCGACGATGAGGGCATTTCGGTCGGGCTCGGCGATCACCCGGCCGCCCTTGCCGACATAGGGTTGCAGCACGGCGGCGAGATGCGCCGCGCTGACATGGGTGAGGGTGACGACGCTCGACCCGTCGAGCCCCGGCGCGGTGGCGAGGGCGGCCGCCGCCTTGTCCGCCGGGACCACCTGGTAGAGCCCGTTGCTGCGGATGAGGGCGGCGTGGTTCTGCGCGAGCAGGGTTTGCAGCGTCGGGATCAGGGAGGCGGCGGGGATGTCGTGCGCGGTGCGCAGCGTCGCCTTGCCCTGCACCGCCGGGTCGATCGTGTAGGTGACGTGCAGCATGTTCCCGAGGATTTGCGCGACGACGGCGCGGACGTCGGTATCGGCGAAGTCGAGCGAGACATCGCCGCTGCCGGTGGGCAGCGGGGTGCCGGGCGTGCTGGTGGGCGGCGCATGGCCGGGGCTCGTGGTGATCGCGCCGGTGGCGGGCGGGGTGGCGATCACGGCGTCGGCGCGG
>JAJZFF010000119.1 GCA_021805485.1 Pseudomonadota bacterium | reverse complement strand
GGGCGGCCTCCTCGTCCCTCAGCGCGTCGGGAATCCTCTGCACGTTGTATTCGTGCAGCATAGCTTCCTCGGCCATGCCGCCCCAGGCCCAGCTGAGGCCGGCCAGCGCCAGCTGCGGGCTGAGGTGAAACAGGCCACGATCGGCATAATAATCGCCGGCGCGCGGCATGATCAGGGGCTGGACGGAGACGCGGTCGCCCGGCTTCACGCTGGAGACGCCCTCGCCGATCGCGGTGACGACACCGCCGAATTCGTGCCCGAGGATTTGCGGCCCCTGGGCGCCGGTGAAGGGATGCGGTGTGGTGGGGATGAAGATCGGCCCGTAGGCGTATTCGTGCAGGTCGGTGCCGCAGATGCCGACGAAGCGGTTGCGCACGAGGACCTGACCGGGCGGCGGCTTGCGGTCAGGTGCGGCGACGTCCTCGATCCGCAGATCGCGGGCGGCATGGAATCGTAGTGCTTTCACGTCGTTCCTCCTTGCAATCTTGGCGTTGCGAACGAGTGAAAAGCAAACGGCATGCCAGCCCGGATTCGGCGGAAATGCGCGGCCGGCCGGGCAGGATGGCGCCACAGTGTGGCGCCCCTGTGTGGCGTTCCGTGGCGCTCAGCGCTGCGGGCGGAGGCGGCCGGAGATGCCGAGGCGGCGCATCCGGCGGTGCAAGGTGGTACGGTCGCAGCCCAGGCGGCGGGCGAGAGCGGAAACATTGCCGCCACAGCCATCGAGCGCGGCGCGGAGCGAAGCGGCCGCATCGTCCTCCGTTCGAACGGAGACCGGGCCAAGACCGCCGGGAAGATCCGCAACGCGGATTTCGCCTTCCTCGCACAAGGCGGTCGCCACCGCGAGGACGTTGTCGAGTTCGCGCAGATTGCCCGGCCACCGGTGGGCGCGAAGCATGGCGGCGGCATCCGGCGCGAGACGGACCGGCCGCCCCTCGCGCTGCCGCGTCGCCAGCAGACGGGCGAGCAGCCAGTCGAAATCGCCGCGGCTGCGCAGCGGCGGGAGGCTGAGCGCGGCGACGTTCAGCCGATAGAAGAGATCCTCGCGGAAGCTCCCCGCGGCGACCAATGCGCGAAGGTCGCGATGCGAGGCCGAGATCAACCGGAAACCGACCTTGCGCGGGCGGGCGGCGCCGAGGGGCTGGACCGTGCGTTCGGCAAGGACGCGCAGCAGGCGGGTCTGCAGGGAGAGCGGCATGTCGCCAATCTCGTCGAGGAACAGCGTGCCGCCATCCGCCTCCTCGATCAGGCCGCGGCGGCCGCGCGGGGCCGCTCCGGTGAACGCGCCGGGAGCGTGGCCGAACAGCTCTGATTCGGCCAGGGTTTCCGGAATCGCAGCGCAGTTGACCGCGACGAAGGGGCCTTTCGCGCCGCTCGCCTCGTGAATTGCGCGGGCGAGATATTCCTTGCCGGTGCCGGTTTCGCCGTGGATCAGCACCGGCAGGTCGGTGCGGGCAAAGCGCGCGGCACGGTCCTGAAGCGCCTTGATCTCGGGCGTCTCGCCGCCGAGGCGGCGGAGGGCGGGCGGCAGGGTTTGCCGTGCTGCGCGCGGACGGGGCGGCGGCTCGATCGCATGGGCGAAGAGCATGTTGCCGTCACGGGCGCGGAGCACGCGCTCATGGGTTGGCCGGCCGCGCATCAGGGCGGGCAGATCGTCGATCGAGAGATCGAGGAAGCGGGAGATCGGCTGGCCGATCAACTGCTCCGGGCGGCGCCAGTCGCGCCCCGCGGCGCGGGCGAGCATGCGCGCCGCGCCGTGGGTGAGGCCGGCGATGCGGCCGGAATCATCGATCGCGATGCCGCCTTCGGGGTCGACATCAAGAAACTCGGGAGAGAGGGCGAAACGCAGCACCCACTGGCGCCGGGTGCGTTCCATCAGGTTGGCGAGTTCGATGCGCCGCACGGTGGTGGTGACAAGGTGCCGGGCCAGGTTCTGGCTGGTCTTTTCCACGGGCGATTTGAGGAGCGAGATGTCGAGCACCGCGGAAAGCTGCCCCGCGGTATCGTAGATCGGCGCCGCCGTGCAGGAGAGCGGCGTGTGGGTCATGTCGAAATGGTCGGTCTGATGGATCGTCAACGCCTCGCCGGTGGCGATGCAGGCACCGACGGCGCAGGTGCCGGCATGCGATTCGGCCCAGTCCGAGCCGAGATAGAGCCCTGCGCGGCGCAGATCGTCATCGTAGCGGGGATCGCCGAGATATTCGACGGTGACGCCAGCCCGGTCGGCGAGGAGCAGGACATAGGCCTGGTTCGCGACATTGCCATAAAGCCGCTCGAGGCCGGACCGGGCGATGGCGATCAGTCCCTCGGCCTGCTGGCGGTGCTCCTTCAGCCGTCCCTCGGGGAGGATGACGGCTTCGGCGTTCACCGCAGGATCAAGGCGGTAGTCATCGAGGCAGCGGCGCCAGGACTGGATGACATAGGGGTCGCGCATGCTGGCATTGCCCTGCCAGACGGATTCGATCTCACGCACATGGTCGGCGATGGTCATGCTTTCGACTTTTCAACGTTTCCCAAGGCATCATATGACAAAAACCGAATCCGCCTGCACGGAAATAGCACGAAATGTTCAACGTGCGCGGTCCGACGCGATCGGTCGCCTCCCGATCATCGGCGCTGAGGGCCCCGGAACCCGTTCGTCACCGGCGGCTACCGTAGCCCGCGAGATGGGTCACGAAGCGCGCGCCCGCCTCATCTGCCGGGTCCACGAAATGCACATCGTCCGGCGCGCGGCGTGGCGTGTCGACGGTCAGGAATATCGCGGGGGCGGCGCCTTCGACCGGCCGGATCGCATGCACGACGTGACGCAGGAACATCACCATCTGGCCCGCGCGAAGCCGGCGCGGCGGCTCGTCGGCCAGGCTGAAATCGGCCTCGCCATCCAGGAGCAGGAGGTGCTCGTCGCAATTCATGTGAAAATGCCTCGGCAATGGCCGATACAAACGAAAGACACGGGAACTAGCCGATTCACTGTCCGACAGATAGGCATCGACAATCACGGAATCCGCAGTGTCGGGAAATCTCGCCTTGATTTCGTCAAGATCGAAGAAATTATGAATGTCGTTGCCCATGATTATGTTCCAGACCTGCATTTGCATTGAATTCGTGCACGTCCGAACGGATCGTCCCGGCCCGTTCCGCTCTGCCGTGTCCGCACCGGATCTGGCCCGTCCCCGCCATCGTTCAAATGAAATCTTTTGATCGACCCTTTCGGTGGCGCAGATGAACGGCCACGGGAGCGCCCATGCACCACGGCGGACGACAAGGCGCCGCGCCGTTCACGGCGCCGGGGACGGACGCGCGGCTGACGATACCGGAGCACGGCAGGCCAACCCAGCCCCGGTGACCGCGCCTGGCATCCTCATCACGAGCACCGCTCCCGCGCACCGGGCCGGGTTCGCGGCCAGGTCTCTCCCGGAGCGGAACGGCGGATCATTGCTTGCGCGGTCCCGAGAGAGCGGCACCGCGCCCATTCAGGACATGCGCCCGTTCAGAAAGCCGAGCGCCGGCAGCGGCCGCCACCCGCGGGGCAATTGCGCGCGGCTCATCGAGCGGATCGTATAGCGCGGCACTGGCAGCTCGCAGCGTTGCAGAAAGCCGAGATAGGCCCGCACCTGCTGCTCGCGCCAGATCTGGTCAGCCTGGGCGCGGGTGTGGCTGGCATGAATGTCGGCGATCCGTACAACACGGCCGATGGTGGCGATAACGGCCCAGAGCCGATCATCGCCGCGCCCCGGATCCTTTTCATAAGGTCTGACGTTATCGGGCATTTGCCGGAAAACTTGGCATGGAGACACGGTGCCCGCAAGCCGGTTCTGCGCATCCGGTAGCGCCATGGCGCGGCCCGCCCGTCCGGCGCCGTCGAGCGGCTCGCCCGGGGCGTGACCAGGACGATCGTGTCCGGCGCACTCGCGGCCACCTGAGCGGCGCCCTCGTCCAGACCGTATGCAGCGCCCGATCCTGTTGATGAATGAAGCAGGATCAGCAGACGGACCCGTGCGCCGTGTAGGAACGCACCACGCCGCCGACGATGGCGAAGGTCACGGTGCAGGTATTGTGATAGGTCTGGGGCGGAACGGCCGGGGGAATTCCGCCGATCGCCGGTCTCTGGTCCACGAAGAGCGGCCCGCCGACCCAGCCGGGGACCGAGTAGGTGATCGTCCGCTCGTAGCGATCATAGGTGATCCCGCCGCTTTCGGTGCGGCTGGCCGGCACGCCCAGCGCCGCCACCAGCGCCGATTCCGGCTTGCCGACATAGGCGCTCATCGTCCTGGCAAGGTGCGGCCCGGCGCATCCGGCGAGGCCGAGAGACCACAGCGCCATCAGACCCAGTCGCCAGCCATTCCTCACGCGCATCCCCTCACTCCCCGAGACGCTCCGGCCCATCCCTTCAAGATCGGCCGAAATCTTCCGCTTCCAAGGGGGGCGGCCGACATACCATCCCCGGTCGATGCGGCGCCCGCGCCGCTCGGGCCTACCGGTTCGCGGCGGCGCGGGCGATCTTGCCGAGGGCGGGGGGCGTCAGCGCGGGGCTGGCCAGCACATGGCGCAGGGCAGCAACGGTCGGCAGCCCGCCGCGCGGCGCCGTCACCACGACCACGAGTTGCGCATCCCGGGCCGCGAACAGGTCGTCCAGCATGTAGAGGCGGGTGACCAGCGAGCCGAGGGTAAGCCGGCCGTCGATCACGAGATCGCTCGCGGCCATGCGATGCCCGTTCTTGCTCACCGCGAGCTGCCAGTTCGGCGCGCCGGAACCCGTTGCCCGGATCAGCCCGAGATGCACTTCGCGCAGGTTGAACAGGCCGAGCCGGCGGCGCAGGTCGAAGATCGGCTCCGGCGCGGTGCCCGGCGGAAAGGCGACGATCGTCGCCCTGAACCCGTCGGGGTCGACGAAGTCGCGGCGGATGGCGCCGGCGGGCAGACCGCCGGAAGGGGTCGGAACCGCGCGCCATCCGGCCAGCCTGGCCGGCGGCACGACGACGGTCTGCCGCGCCTGCCGGTCCAGCGCGAAGGCGACGGCCGGCCCGGCGAGGCTGACCGCCAGCACGGCGAGGGCGGCAACCAGACTCGTGCCCCGCGCCGCCGGCGCCGGCGCGCCCGGCACCACCGCCGGCAGCGCGTGATCCTCGCGGAACGGCAGGCCGAGCAGGATGATCACGAACAGCACGATCGAGAAGAAGATGTAGCCGTACAGCACGTGATCGGTCGCGGCGGCCTTCGCACTGCCTTCGGCATAGCCGAGCCAGATGATGCCGAGCGCGCGGAACCCGTTCGCGATGACCGGCACGACGAGACAGACGGCAATGAACGCCAGCCGCCGCCCGGTGGAGCGGAAGATCACCAGCGCATACAGCACGGCGAAGGCGATGGCGGCGATCAGGAAGCGCAGCCCGGCGCAGGCCCGGGCGATGCGGAACGCGCCGGCGGCGATCTCGATCGTGGTGCCGTGCAAATAATGGGCGATCCCCAGCAGGCTCAGGCCGGCGGCGGCGAATTCGGCGGTGAAACGCTGGAGCGGCGCGACCAGGAAACTGCCGAACGGCACGAGGAAGACCAGGTACCAGAACGGCGCGCGAAAATGCCAGTAGACCGACCGGCCGAGCACGCCGAGCAGCAGGCATTGCAGGATCCCCATCGCGGCGAGCTGGCGGCCCTCCATGATGCCGAGGCGCTGGGCGACGAACCATGCCACCACGAAGGGCACCGCCAGCAGCGCCGCGCGCGGCTCGGCCGCGGGCTCAAGCGCGGCGAACCCGGCGCGGCGTTCCCACAGCAGATACAGCGCGATCGGCAGGATCAGGAAGCAATGATTATACGCCGTCGACGCCCACCAGACGCCATAGGCGGCCTCGGCCTCATGCGCGAAGACGATGCCGAACCCGACGATGCCGAGGGCAAGCGCCAGCCCGGCCCGGCGCCATGAAGCGCTCACGCGAGCACCCGGTCGAGTGCTGCGAGCGCGGTCGACCAGCCGTGATTCGCGATCACCGAAGCCCGCCCGGCCGCACCGAGCCCGGGCCACTCGCCCCGCAGGATCGCCCGCGCGCCGGAGAGCATCGCCGCCGCGTCATCGGCGACCAGCGCATCGCGCCCGGCGATCGCGGATATGCCGGTCAGGGCGGCGGTGGTGGTCAGCACGGGGCGGGCCATGGCCATGGCTTCGAGCACCTTGTTCTGGATGCCGCGGGCGATGCGCAGCGGCGCGACCGCCAGGGCGGCGTGACGGAGATAGGGGCGGATGTCGGGCACGTCGGGATGCACGTCGATGGATGGATGCGCCGCCAGCGCGCGGATCTGCGGCGCGGGATCGGCGCCGACGATGTGGAACACCGGCCCGGGCCGGTCCCGCGCCAGGTCGGGCATCACGCTCTGGGCGAACCACAGGCAGGCGTCGATGTTCGGCCGGTAGTCCATCGCGCCGGTGAACACGATGGCCGGCCGGTCGGGCGGATAGGGGTTGGGCCAGTCCTGCCCCGGATCGAAAAACCCGGTATCGACGCCGTTCGGCACCGCCTCGGTCCGCGCCCCGGTCTCCGGCGCCAGGGCGGTGAAGCGGTCGCGCTCGGCATCGGAAACCAGGAAGGTGCGGGTGAAGCGCGCCGTCGCGGCCCGTTCGAGGGCGAGCAGCGTGCGCGCCTCCCGCCGCCAGACCAGCGCGCGAAGGCCGCCGGACTCCGCGCCATAGGCGGCGAATTTCTCCGAATCGAGATCCACCATGTCGAACAGCGTCGGCAGCCCGTCGGCATCGTCGAGATACGGCGCCATCGCGCTGGAGAACACCAATGCGCGCTCGATCGGGTGGTTCCGGCGCGTCTGCCGCACCCAGGCGCGCAGCCGCCGGTCATGGAAATAGCCGACGCTGAGCGGCATCCCGGGCCGCAGCCGGGCGAGCGCGCGCAGCCGCGCCAGCCGCGGATCGAGCGGGATCGCCGCGACCGAGGCGAGGCCGGGCCGCAGCGTCTCGACATGCGCCATGTCCTCCTGCCGGTCGACGAAGCAGCCGAGATGGACGTCGTATTTCCGGCTGAGATGATCCAGCCAGCGGAAGGAGCGGATCTTGTCGCCCTTGTTCGGCGGATAGGGCAGCCGGTGGGCAAGGAACAGCAGATGCATCGCCCCTCACCCGAGGCCGCGGATGATCGCCGGGCCCAGCCGGTTCACCACCGGCCGCGGCAGGCGCTTCCAGAGCGCGATCATGGCGCGGTATTTCGGATTGAGCGGGTTGTTCTCCGGGATCGCGGCACCCGGCGCCAGCGCGAAGCAATAGGGCAGCGGCGCGGGCGCGAAGCCCCAGTTCTTCTTGAAGTCGAAGGCGCCGGTGCCGGCCTTGCTGCGGCCGAAATCGAACCCGCTCAGCCCCCGCTCCCGGGCGCGGCGCATCAGCGCCCAATACATGAAGTCATGACCGCCGACGCCCCGCGCCGCCGGCCCGCCGCCGGCGTAATAGGGCAGGATCTCGTCGCGGAACACGAAGGACAGCACGGCGCAGACCGGCCGGTCCTCGTGCCGCACGGTCAGGATCTCGACATCCCGGCCAAGACCTTCCAGCAGGGCGCGGACATAGCGGCGCGAGAAGACCGGCGTGCCGAGATGATGCACGCTCTCGGCATAGAGCGAGAAGAACGGCTCGACCGTGTGCTCGATCCGGCTGGTCAGCCCGCGCTCGATCGCCTTGCGCACCACGGCGCGCTGCTTGCGCGGGATCGCCTTCAGCAGGTCGTCCTCGCCCTCGGGCAGCGTCTTGCGGAAGGTGAAATAGAGCGGCTCGGGGGTGACGAAGCGCTGCG
>JAJZFF010000625.1 GCA_021805485.1 Pseudomonadota bacterium | reverse complement strand
ACGAGGCGCTGGAGACGAGCCGGGCGGCGATCGGCCGGGCGTTGCGGGACCGCTTCGCCGCGCTGTGCGGGGCGGAGGATGCATCGGCGCCGTTCAGCCTCGATCCGGCGAGCATGGGGCGGCGGGCGCTCGGCAATGTCGCGCTGGCCTATCTGATGGCGGCGGACCCGGCGGCGGGGCTGGACGCGGCACAGCGCCGCTTCGAGACGGCGCCGACGATGACCGGGCGGCTCGGCGCGCTGGCGCTGCTCGCCGATACCGCGACGCCGGCGCGCGATGCCGCACTCGCGGCGTTTCACGCGCGCTGGCGCGGCGATGCGCTGGTGAGCGACAAGTGGTTCCGCATCCAGGCGATGGCGACGGCGCCGGACACGCTGGACCGCGTCGAGGCGCTGACCCGGCACGCCGATTTCGACCTGCGCAACCCCAACCGCTTCCGCGCCCTGGTGCAGGCATTCGGCGCGGGGAACCAGCGCTGGTTCCACGATGCGTCGGGGCGGGGCTATGCGCTGGTGGCGCGGATGATCGGCGAGGTCGACCGGGTGAACCGGCAGATCGCGGCGCGCTGCATTGACGTGTTCGCGAGCTGGCAGCGCTTCGATCCGGCGCGGCAGGCGCTGATGCGGGGCGCGCTGGACGCGCTGCTCGCCGATCCCGCTTTGTCGGCCAATGCGCGGGAGATGGCCGAGCGGGCGCGGGCGGGGTCGTGAAAAATCACGGGCCGGATCGGGGATCCGGCCCGCGACATCGGGAGACTGAAGCTCAGCGCGCGGCCGCCAGCGCCTGATCCAGATCGGCGATGATGTCCTCGATGTGTTCGAGGCCGATCGACAGCCGGACATAGCCAGGCGTGACGCCCGTGGCCGCCTGTTCCTCGGCCGAGAGCTGCGAGTGGGTGGTGCTGGCGGGGTGGATGGCGAGGCTGCGGGCGTCACCGATATTGGCGACGTGGTAGAACATCCGCAGCGCCTCGATGAATTTCCGCCCCGATGCGGCGCCGCCGGCCAGTTCGAAGCCGACCAGCGCGCCCCTGCCGCCGGTGAGGTAGGTTTCCGTGCGCCGCCGCGCCTCGCCGGTGGCGACGCCGGGGTGGATCACCCGCACCACGTCGGGATGGCTGGAGAGGAAATCGACCACCTTCTCGGCGTTCTCGCAATGCCGCGCCATGCGCAGCGGCAGCGTCTCCAGCCCCTGGATGAGCTGGAAGGCGTTGAACGGCGAGAGCGCCGCCCCCTCGTCGCGCAGGATCACGGTGCGGGCGCGGATGATGTAGGCGATCGGGCCGAGCGGCTTGACCGCCTCGACCCAGACCGCGCCGTGATAGGAGGGGTCGGGCGCGTTCAGCAGCGGCTGGCGCGCGGGGTGGGCGGCCCAGTCGAAATTGCCGGAATCGATGATCATCCCGCCGATCGAGGTGCCGTGGCCGCCGATATATTTCGTGGTGGAATAGATCACGATGGCCGCGCCGTGGTCGAAGGGCCGGCAGAGCAGCGGTGCGGCCGTGTTGTCCATGATCAGCGGGATGCCGAGCGGGCGGCCGATCGCCGCGACCTCGGCGATGGGGAAGACCGCGAGCTTCGGGTTGGGCAGGGTTTCGGCGTAATACGCGCGGGTCTTGTCATCGGTCGCGCGGCGGAAATTCTCGGGGTCGGTCGGGTCGACGAAGCGGATCTCGATGCCCTGGTCGCGCAGCGTGTTGGCGAAGAGGTTCCAGGTGCCGCCGTAGAGATCGGTGGAGGCGACGACGTTCTCGCCCGCGCGGGTCAGCGTGCGGATCGCGCTCGCCGAGGCGGCCTGGCCGGAGGCGAGGGCAAGCGCGGCGACCCCGCCCTCGACGGCGGCGAGGCGCTGCTCGAGCACGTCCGTCGTCGGGTTCATGATGCGGGTGTAGATGTTGCCGAGCTCGGACAGCGCGAACAGGTTGGCCGCGTGTTCGGTGCTGTTGAACTGGTAGGAGGTGGTCTGGTGGATCGGCACCGCGACCGAGCCGGTGGTGGGATCGGCGCGCCAGCCGGCGTGCAGGGCGAGCGTTTCCGGGTGTCGGCTCTTGACCGTCATGGGGCTGTCTCCATCGGGCATCTGTTCTCGTGGGAGCGAAAGCTAACGCCCGCGCGCCCGCCGTGGCAAGGGCGTGGCCCGTCAGGCCATGCGTGAACGGCCCTGCAGGAGCGCGGACAGGCCGTTCCGGTCCCGCACCGTGATTCGGCCCGGGGTGAGTTCGATGAGGCCGCGGGCCTCGAGATCCCTGAGTCGCCGGTTCACCGTTTCGCGCGTCGATCCGACGGCGCGGCCAAGCGCGCTCTGGGTGGTGTCGATCCGCGCGCGTTCCAGCCCCTCGGAACGCTGCAGCAGGAAGGTGACGACTCTCTGGCTCACATCCTGGAACAGGATGGAGTCAAGCTGCGCGAGTGTGGCGCGCAGCCGCATGCAGATGATTTCGATCACCCGCATGGCGAATTGCGGATCACGCTCGATCAGCCGCACCACCGAGGCGCGTTCCAGCACCAGAAGCCGGCCATTGGTCGCGGCGACCACGTCCGCGCTGCGGGGCTTGCCGTCGAACAGTGCGATTTCGCCGAAAACCGCGCCCTCGCGCAGCGTGTTGAGATCCTGGTCGTTGCCATCGATTCCGGGGAGCACGACCCGCACCTCGCCGGCAAGGATCAGCATCATCGACGTGCCCGGATCGCCGCGCTGGATCAGCATTTCGCCGGTCGTCATGTTGCGCTCGTAGGTGCAGGCATAGAGCGCATCCAGCTCTTCCGGGCTGAAGGGGGCGAAGAGCGGGATGCGGGCCATGTAGTTTCGTGCGTTCCGGGTCATGCCGTTGTCCTCGCGAGCACGGCGAGCACGGCGTCGCCGTAGCGTTCGATCTTGCTGGTTCCCATGCCGGGCACGGCCGCCAGATCGCGCCGGCTGCTTGGCCTCGCGGCAGCGAGGGCGGCCAGCGTCGCATCGTGAAAAATGACATAGGCAGGCACTTGCTGCGAGCGGGCGACCTCGCGCCGCCATTCCCGGAGCGCCTCGAAACCGGGGGCTTCGATCGCCGGTGATGGCCCCGCCGTGCTGCGCTGCCCGCCCTTCCTGCCGGTGGCGGGGTCGCGGCGCAGGCGGAGCGCCTCCTCGCCGCGAAGCACCGGCCGGGCCCGCTCCGTGATGCGCAGCGCGCCATAGGCCTCGTGGTCGATCTCGACCAGCCCGGCCACCGCGAGCTGACGGAAGACCGAGCCCCACTGGCGGCGGTCGAGATCCGCGCCGACCCCGAACGTCGGCAGCCTGTCGTGACCAAGATGCCTGATCCGGTCGGTCGCGGTGCCGCGGAGAATATCGGTCAGGTGGCCCACACCGAAGCGCTGCCCCGTGCGCAGTATCGCCGAAAGCGCCTTGCGCGCGGCTTCGGTACCGTCCCAGGTCTGCACCGGTGTGCGGCAATTGTCGCAGCGGCCGCAGTCTCCGGGATAGGTTTCGCCGAAATGCGCGAGCACCGCGCGCCGCCTGCACCCGGCCGTCTCGCAGACGCCGAGCAGCGCGCCGAGCTTGGCCCGGGCAATGCGCTTGACCTCGTCCGGCGCGTCGCTCTGGTCGATCAGGCGTCCACGCAATGCCACATCCTGCATACCATAGAGCATCAGGGTCTCGGCCGGCGCGCCGTCGCGGCCGGCGCGGCCGGTCTCCTGATAATAGGCCTCCAGGCTCGATGGCAGGTCCAGATGGGCGACGAAGCGGATGTCCGGCTTGTCGATCCCCATGCCGAAGGCGATGGTGGCAACCAGTATCAGGCCGTCCTCGCCGAGGAAGGCGTCCTGGTTCCGGTTCCGCGTCGCCGCATCCAGCCCGGCATGATAGGGCAGGGCCCGCAGGCCCTGGCCGGCAAGCCAGCTCGCCGTTTCCTCGACGGCGGCGCGGCTCAGGCAGTAGACGATGCCGCACTCGCCCTCATGGCCGCGCAGGAAGGCGAGAAGCTGCCGCCGTGGCTCGATCTTGGGCGCGATCGCGTAGGTCAGGTTCGGCCGGTCGAAACTGGAGATGAACAGGCGCGCCCCGTCGAGCCCGAGGCGGCGCGCGATGTCATCGCGCGTCTGCGGATCGGCCGTGGCGGTGAGTGCGATGCGGGGCACGCCCGGAAATCTCTCGCCGATCGTTGCGAGCTGGAGATATTCGGGCCGGAAATCATGGCCCCATTGGCTGACGCAGTGGGCTTCGTCGATCGCGAAGAGTGCGATCCGCACCGACCCTAACAGGGCGAGGAAATCCTCGGTGACCAGCCGTTCCGGCGCCACGTAGAGCAGGTCGAGCTCCCCTGCCCGAAGTGCCCGGAGAACCGTCGCGCGTTCGGCGGCCTCGAGGCTCGAGTTGAAGGCCGCGGCGCGCACTCCCAGCTGGCGCAGCGCCTCGACCTGATTGCGCATCAGGGCAATCAGCGGCGAGACCACGATTCCGACGCCCCGCCGGCAGATTGCGGGAAGTTGATAGCAGATCGACTTCCCGCCGCCGGTGGGCATCAGCACGAGGGCGTCATGCCCGGCGATGACATGGGTGACGATGTCGCGCTGCGGCCCCCGGAAACCGTCATGGCCGAAAACCCGCCTTAGAACCGCTTCGGGTTCTATGGCGATATCTTCCGTAGGCCGTCGGGGCGGGTCGATTCGCACGGGACAAGGTGTAGGGCTTTCGCCGGGCCGGCGGCAATGGTGCACACCTGCAACATGCGGTCACAAGCCGTCACAAATTGATCTCGATCAACGACCACGATTTTGGGCCCTGTTAATCGGATGCTCGTCACTGAATGAAAGTCAACGGGAGACTGCAAATGAAAACCCGGTCACATCCCTATTCCTGGCGGCTTGCGGCCGCTGGCATGGTTGCCGCAGCCTGGCTTGCGGCGCCTCGCGCTGCCTACGCGATCCCCGCCTTTGCAGCGCAGACCGGCGAACCGTGCTCGGCCTGTCATATCGGCTTTCCGCAGCTCACGCCGTATGGGCGGGATTTCAAGCTCGAGGGCTACATCGCCGGCGGCACCTTCCCGACCTGGAAGAATTTCGCCGTGATGTCCCAGATCGGATGGACCCAGCAGCACGACAAGGTCCCGGGCGGCCTGCAGCCCGGCTTCAAGTCGAACGATGCCTGGGCCGCGCAGCAGACCAGCCTGTTCTATGGCGGCGCGCTCGATTCGGCGATCGGCCTCGGCGCGTTTGTGCAGGTGACGTATGACGGCGTCGCCAGGCAGTGGAGTTGGGACAACACCGATATCCGTCTTGCCCGGCCCGGCAGCCTGTTCGGTCACCCGCTGTTCTGGGGCATTACCCTCAACAACAACCCGGCCGTGACAGACCTCTGGAACACGCCGCCGAGCTGGGGCTATCCCTATATCCCCTCGGGTCTCGCGAACGCCCCCGCGGCCTCGCAGCAGATCGCGTCGCTGGCGCAGACCGTGTATGGCGCGGGCGTCTACGGCGCGCTCAACGTCACGCCGTCCGACATGATCTATGCCGAGGCGGACCTCTACAAGTCGTTGCCGCAACGCATGGGCTACGCGCTCGGCGCGGGCGGCGGCCCCAAGATCGATGGTGTGGCGCCCTATCTGCGGCTCGCCTTCCAGCATCAGTGGGGTAACTCCTCGATCGAGGTCGGCAGCTATGCGCTGATGGATCGGGTCTATCCGACGGGTGTGGCGAGCGGCCCGACGGATCAATTCTTCGACATCGCGGCCGACACGCAGTTCCAGTACATCACGCACAATCAGGCGTTTTCGGTTCAGGCGAACATCATCCACGAGTCGCAGGACTGGGCGGCAAGCTATCCGCTCGGCAGTGTCAGCAACCGTGCCGACAGTCTGAACGTCGCCACGATCACGCTGTCCGAACTGCTCTACCAGAAGTTCGGGATCACAGAGTCGTTCAACACGATTTACGGGAATTCCGATCCGGTTTATTACGGAAACGCGAACGGCAAGCCGAACAGCAACAGCTGGACGACGGAGCTCGATTACTACCCGTTCAACGATGGGGGACCGAAATGGCTGCCCTGGCTGAATGCCAAGTTCTTCGTCGAGGATACCGTCTATCCGATCTTCAATGGCCTTGCGCACAATTATGACGGCCAGGGAACCAACGCACAGGCGAACGATACGCTGTTTGCCGGTGTATGGCTGGCTTTCTGAGGACAACACGCACCCGCCCGGACGGGCGGGTGCCCGACAGGAGAGACCAAAATGAAATCCACTCTTCTCATCGCCGTTGCCGCGGGTGCATTCTGCATCGCGAGCGCGCAGGCGGCGAACGTGGCACATGGCAAGGCACTGTTTCAGGCCCAGTGCGCAGCCTGCCATAGCGTGAGCCCGGGGCAGAACGGGATCGGCCCGTCATTGGCGGGCGTCTACGGCGCGAAGGCCGCTGCGACCCCGGGATTCCAGTTCTCCCCGGCGCTCAAGAAGTCCGGAATCGTGTGGAACGCCTCGACGCTCGACAAGTTCCTGGCCAATCCGCAGGCGGATGTGCCGGGCACCAAGATGCCCTATATGGGCATGGCCAATGCCACCGATCGGGCCGACGTGGTCGCCTATCTGCAGACGCTCGGCAAATAATCGATCATTTGGGTCTCGTATCAAGCAATATGGCGGCCGTGGCGACGCGGCCGCCTTTTTGCGTGATCGTCGAAAGCGCGGACTGAAGCTGTCCTGGCCATGCTTTCGTCGATGTTAGCTGATCGCCCGTGGCCAGCGGCAGCGGGGCGGTCGAGGCGATGGCAACGATCATGTCCCTCCCGAACGGCGCGCCAACCTGACCCAGCGTGTCGCTGATGATCCCGTCCTTCCGGTCCGCGGCGGGGTGGAGACGATAGATCTGCCCATTGCTCGAGACATAGTCGATCTCGAGATCATGGGCCCATGCGGGCGGCTTCACGCGCACAGTGATCGGCTGCCCCTTGGCAAGGCGGTTGACGCCGCCCGCAAGCCTGAAGCCGAGTCGCTGGGCGGCATCCGCGAAGACGGGTGCATAGGGCTCGATCGTCGAAACCATGCCGCAATACGGGCCGGTGAAATCGTCGAGCGTGACGGCAACATGCGCCGAGGGAATCGCGCGGGCGACATCGTCGATCGCTGCCGCCAGCGCGGGCTTGTTCGCAGCGCGAACGAGAGCCGAGACCTGGAAGTCTCCGTTCCGGGCGCTTCCGGTTGCCATCGCGCAGGAGGTCTGACGCACGGCGGCGGTCAGTCGCGCCTCGATCGTGGCGGCCGAGGGCGGCGGCACGGGTGTGGGCGCCGATGCGGGCGCGGGCGTCGCTTGAGCGGCAACCGGTGGCGCGGGCGCCGGCGCCGGCGCCGGCGTCTTGACGCTTCTGGCTGAGGCCGGCTTCGTCGCGGAGGGGTGGGACGGCGCGGCTTGCTGCGCGGCATGGTGCCCGCCGCCCAGCAGGAAATAAGTGCCGCCGCCGGCGACGATCAACGCGGCCGCGGCAATTCCGCCGATGAGGAGGCCACGCCGGCCGCCGGTCTCGCCCGCGGGTGCGGGAGGGGTGGGCAAGCGGACGGAGGCTTCCGGTGCGGCGGCGGCATGACGGCCGGAAGAGGCGATCATCGTCGCATCTCCATCAACTCCCTCGCCAGCGAGCGAGAGGCCGCCGGAACCGGTGTCGGACTCCGCGGTTGCCAGG
Source organism: Pseudomonadota bacterium (assembly GCA_021805485.1). Next base: position 148 of record JAJZFF010000625.1, on the reverse strand, counting down.
GCTTGCGCGAATTCCCTTGCGTCGGCGAAACGGTCGTCCGGCCGCTTCGCCATCGCCTTGCGGACGATTGCATCGAGCCTCGGCGGCACCGAGATCGACAGGGCCGAGGGCGCTGGCGGCTCGACGTTCAGCACCTTGTGCATGATCG
>JAJZFF010000389.1 GCA_021805485.1 Pseudomonadota bacterium | reverse complement strand
TCCGGATACACGGAGGAAACGCATGCTGCTCAAGGGCAAGACCGCAGTCATATCTGGTGGCGCGAGCAAGAAGGGGATCGGCCTCGCGACCGCACGGCTGTTCGCCGAACATGGCGCGCGGGTCGCCATTCTCGATCTCGATCAGGAGGCTTCCGACGAGGCGGCGGCGTCGCTCGGCGCCGGGCATCTCGGCGTGGCCTGCGACGTCACCGACCGCGCGGCCTGCGATGAGGCGGCGCGCCGGGTGATCGGCGCGTTCGGCCAGGCCGACATCCTGATCAACAATGCCGGCATCACCGAACCGTTGCGGCTGCTGGAGATCGAGGCGCGGAACTGGGAGCGGGTGATCGACGTCAACCTCACCGGCGTGTTCCATCTCAGCCAGGCGTTTTTGCCGCATATGAGCGCGCGTGGCAGCGGCTCGATCGCGTGCATGTCGTCGGTTTCGGCGCAGCGCGGCGGCGGGATTTTCGGCGGGCCGCACTATTCGGCGGCGAAGGCCGGCGTGCTCGGCCTCGCCAAGGCGATGGCGCGCGAGTTCGGCCCCGCCGGCATCCGCGTGAATTCGGTGACGCCCGGGCTGATCCAGACCGAGATCACCGGCGGCAAGCTGACCGACGAGATGCGCGCCGAGATCCTGAAGGGGATTCCGATCGGCCGGCTCGGAACCGCCGAGGACGTGGCGCGGATCTTCCTGTTCCTCGCCTCCGATCTCTCCGCCTATGTCACGGGCGCGGTGATCGACGTCAATGGCGGCATGCTGATCCACTGATCCAGAAACAGCGCCGGGAATTCTGCCCCATGTCTTCCACCAAACAGGTCTTGTCCCCGGAAGCCCGCAATGGCGGCTTCCCCCATGCCGGCTCGAACGTTTCGCTGCGCGAGCGGGCCTATCGCATCCGCCGGCACGCGCTGCGGATGGGCGAAGTGCAGGGGCAGGGCTATATCGCGCAGGCGCTCGGCATCGCCGATGTGCTCGCGGTGTCCTATTTCCATGCGCTGCGCTACCGGCCGGACGACGTGCACTGGGAGGGGCGCGACCGCTTCCTGCTGTCGATCGGCCATTATGCGATCGCGCTTTACGCGGCGCTGATCGAGGCGGGGATTCTGCCCGAGAGCGAGATCGAGTCCTATGGCGCCGACGAGAGCCGCCTGCCGATGTCGGGCATGGCCGCCTACACGCCGGGCATGGAGATCACCGGCGGCTCGCTCGGCCACGGCGTCGGCATCGCGGTCGGCATGGCGCTCGGCCTGAAGCGGAAAAGATCGGACGCCTTCGTCTACACGCTGTTCTCCGACGGCGAGCTGAACGAGGGCTCGATCTGGGAAGGCGTGATGGGGGCGGCGCACTGGCAGCTCGACAACCTCATCGGCATCGTCGATGTCAATGACCAGCAGGCGGACGGACCGTCCTCGGCGATGTCGTCGCGCGAGCCGCTGCACGAACGCTTCCGCGCCTTCGGCTGGCATACCCAGCGCGTGGACGGCAACGACATCGACGCCGTGGTCGCCGCTTTCGACGCCGCGCGCGCCGCGAAAGTCGCCGCGCCGCGCATCGTGATCTGCGACACCCAGATGGCGAAGGGCGTGCCCTTCCTCGAAACCCGCGAGCGCAACCACTTCCTCCGCGTCGAGGCCGAGGAATGGCAGCAGGCGATCGACCTGCTCGACGCCAATTTCAGCGCAAAGGCCCCGTGATGAGCACCGCACAGACCAGGGCGCCGAAGACGCGCCTGACCACATCGGCGATGATCGCCTCGATCGCCGCACCCGGCCAGCGCACCGCGCCGGCGCCGTTCGGCAACGCGCTCGTCGAGCTGGCGAAGATGCGCCCCGAGATCGTCGGGCTGACCGCAGATCTCGCGAAATATACCGACCTGCACATTTTCGCGAAGGCCTATCCGGAGCGTTTCTACCAGATGGGCATGGCCGAGCAGCTGCTGATGTCGGCCGCCGCCGGCCTCGCGCGCGAGGGGGCGCTGCCCTTCGTGACGACCTATGCCGTGTTCGCCGCCCGCCGCGCCTATGACTTCATCTGCATGGCGATCGCCGAAGAACGGCTCAACGTGAAGATCGTCTGCGCCCTGCCGGGCCTGACCTCCGGCTACGGGCCGAGCCATCAGGCGACGGAGGACATCGCGATTTTCCGCGGCATGCCGAATCTCACCATCGTCGATCCGGCCGACGCGCACGAGATCGCGCAGGCCACACCGGCGATCGCGGCGCATGACGGACCAGTCTACATGCGGCTGTTGCGCGGCAACGTGCCCCTGATTCTCGACGAATATGGCTACACGTTCGAGCTTGGAAAGGCCAAGACGATCCGGACCGGCAACGATGTTCTGGTGATCTCGACCGGGCTCGCGACGATGCGCGCGTTGCAGGCCGCCGAGATGCTGGAGGCGGACCGCATCGGCGTCGAGGTGCTGCACGCGGCGACGATCAAGCCGCTCGATCTCGCGACGATCCTCGCCGCCGCCGGCAAGGGCGGACGCCTCGTCGTCGTCGCCGAGAACCACACGGTGGTCGGCGGGCTCGGCGAGGCCGTGGCGGCCGGGATGCTGCGCGCCGGCATCGCACCCCGTTTCCGGCAGATCGGCCTGCCGGACGAGTTCCTGGCGGCCGGCGCGCTGCCGACGCTGCACGACCGCTACGGCATCTCGGCCGAAGCTATGGCGCGGCAGATCAGGGCGTGGCTCTGAGACGCCAACATCAAAGCCCGGCCTGCTTCATTTCAAACGGAGGAAACAACGATGAGCAATAACACGATCCGGCGGCGCACGCTGCTTGTGGGGGCGGCATCCGTGCCGGCCTTCGCGATCCTGACCCGCAGGGGCGATGCCGCGCAGTTCCGCTGGAAGATGGCCACCGGCCAGGAGCCGAGCCATCCGGTGAACATTCGCGCGGCGCAGGCGATCAAGGCGATCCGCGAGGCGACCGATGGCGGGCTCGAGATCAAGCTCTACCCCGCGGCGCAGCTCGGCACCGACAAGCAGCTGATCGCGCAGACCAGGCTCGGCGGTATCCAGATCATGAACATGGCCAGTTCCGTTCTGGCAACGACGATTCCGGCTGCCGGAATCGTCAATATCGGCTACGCCTTCCTGACGCCGAAGGATGTGTGGGCGGCGGTGGACGGTCCGCTCGGCGCCTATATCGCGAGGAAGATCGACGCCCACGGCATGCATCAGATCGGGCCGAGCTGGGAAAACGGATTCCGCAACGTCACCTCCGGCACGAAGCCGGTGAAGTCGCCGGCGGATCTGCACAATTTCAAGATCCGCGTGCCGCCGGCGCCGATCCTCTCGTCCATGTTCGCCGCGTTCGGCGCGGCGCCGACCGCGATCGATTTCAGCGAGGTCTATACCTCGCTCGAAAATCACGTGGTGGACGGCCAGGAAAATCCGCTGCCGATCATCTACACGGCGAAGCTCTACGACGTGCAGAAATATCTGAGCATGACCCAGCACGCCTGGGACGGTTACCTGATCATCGGCAACAAGCCGGCGTTCGCGCGGTTGCCGGCGAAATGGCAGGACATCGTGACCGAGGCGTTTGGCAAGGCGGGACATGCGGAGCGGCAGGACATCGCCGATCTCGGCAACTCGCTGAAATCGAAGCTCGCGGCGAAGGGGATGGACATCCTCGACGTCGACAAGGCGACGTTCCGCGGCGTGCTCGGCAAGGCGAAATACTATCCGCACTGGAAGCAGAAATTCGGCGCCGAGGCGTGGGACCTGCTCGAAAAGACGGCCGGCCCGCTGGAATAAGGCCGCGCCCGCCGGCGGACGGTTGGGTGAGGCTCCCGAACCGTCCGCCATGCGGGCAGCTGAAACGCGACGACAAGAACAGACGGCGCCGCGCGAGCGGAACGACCGGGGGAGAGAAACGATGCAGGCATGTTCTGCAACCATGGCGTCCGGCAGGATGCGCCGCCCGGTTGCGAGGATCGCCGATGCAGCACTGGATGGCGCTGGTGTCGTGCTGCTGGCGGTGGAGGTGCTGGTGCTGTTCGCCGGCATCATCGCGCGCACGGTGTTCATCCATCCGCTCATCTGGTCGACGGAATTCGCGAGGCTGGTGTTCGTCTGGCTCACCATGATCGGCGCCGCGATCGCGGTGCGCGACGACCGGCACATGCGGATGACGGCGCTGGTGCACAGCCTGCCGGCGCACTGGCAGGCCCGGTTCCGGGCCGGGGCGGATGTGATCCAGCTCGCTTCCGTGCTGGCGATGATCGGGCCGAGCCTCGTCTTCCTTCAGGTCGAGCAATTGTCCTCGCTGTCGCAGCTCGGTATTTCCAGCGCCTGGGAAGCGGCGGGGCTGGTGGCCGGCTTCGCGCTGATCGCGCTCTATCTGCTGCGCGACCTGTTCGCGCATCGGGGCGGGGATTTCTGGCGCGGCGCAGTGGGTGCGGCGGTCATCGTCGGGGCGGCGTGGCTGGCCGGCCGGGCCCTGGCCGCCGACACGCTGGCGGAGGTGATCTTCGTTTTCATCGCGATGCTGTTCGCGACCGTGCTGGCCGGCGTGCCGATCGCCTTCGCCTTCGGCTTCTGCACCACCTTCTACCTGATGGTCACGCAGGGCGCGCCGCTCGCCGTGATGGCGAGCCAGGTGGAGCAGGGCACCTCCTCGATCATCCTGCTCGCGGTGCCGCTGTTCGTGCTGCTTGGCGGGCTGCTGACCGTCACCCGGCTCGCGCCGGCGATGATGCGGTTCCTCACCGAGCTGATCGGCCCGGTGAAGGGCGGGCTGTTCTATGTGCTGATCGGCGGCATCCTGCTCGTCTCCGGCATCTCCGGGGCGAAGACGGCCGATCTCGCCGCCGTCGCGCCGATCGTGGTGCCGGAGATGAAGCGGCAGAAGATCGACGAGGGGCACATTCTCTCGGTCGTCTCGTGCTGCGGCGCGATGGCCGAGACGATACCGCCCTCGATCGTGCTGATCATCATCGGCGCGGTCACCGGAACCTCGATTTCCGCGCTGTTCGCCGCGGGGCTGATGCCGGCCATCCTGCTGGCGATCATTCTGGCGCTGCTCTCGCGCGTCTGGGCGGCGGCTCATGCGGTGGCCTCGGCGCCGCGCGTGCCGGCGCGGCGGATCCTGCGGAGCTTCCTCCACGGCCTGCCGGCGCTGGCGCTGCCCTTCGTGATCCGCTTCGCCGTGATCGACGGCATCGCCACCGCGACCGAGGTCGCCACCATCGGCACCGTCTATGCGATCGTGCTCGGGGTCGTGTTCTATGGCGGATTCCGGCCGGCGGCGCTGTATGACTGCGCGGCGAAGGCGGTCGGGCTGTCGGGGGCGATCATGTTCATCATCGCGGTGGCGACCGCGATGAGCTGGACGCTGACGCAGTCCGGCTTCGCGGACGACATCACCCGGCTGATGCTGGCCCTGCCGGGCGGGCGCTACGGCTTCCTGCTGGGCTCGATTTTCCTGATGATCGTGCTCGGCAGCATTCTCGAGGGCATCCCGATCCTGGTGCTGTTCGGGCCGATCCTGTTTCCGATCGCCCGCACGCTGCATATCGGCGATGTGCGCTATGGCATCATCGTCATCCTTGCCATGGGTATCGGCCTGTTCGCGCCGCCGTTCGGGCTTGGCTATTACGCCGCCGGGATCATGACCGACATCGACCCGAACCGGGCCCTGAAGACCATCTGGGGCTATCTCGCCGCGCTGGTCTTGGGCCTGCTGGCGATCGCCTTCGTGCCCTGGGGCGCGCTCTGAGCCGGGCGGTCAGCGCATCAGGCGGGTGATCGTCGGCTGCAACGCGGCGGCGATCCGGCGCATGCCCTCGGCATCGGGGTGCAGGGCGGGCTCGGGCGGGTGCATGCGCGGGTCGACATAGAGCGCGGGGTCGGCGCGGCCATCGACCTCCAGCACGTGGCCGACATTGCGGAACGTCACCAGGCGGCTACCGGCATAGCGGCGGGCGAGATCGGCATTGATGATCCGCGTCTGCGCGCTGATCCACGCCGAGCGGATCGAGGGCAGGATGCCGAGCAGCAGCACATGCGCGCCGGGGACGTGGCGGTGCAGGTCGCGCACCACCTCCTCGATTCCCGGCACCGTCTGGTCCGCGCCCCAATGGGTGCGGCCGAGATTGTTGGCGCCGATCAGCAGCACGACGAGCCTGGGATGCAGGCCGGCGAATTCGCCATGGTCGATCCGCCAGATCACGCTCGCCGTGGTGTCGCCGATCAGGCCGAAATTCAGCGCATCGTAGCGTCCGTAATAGTGGCGCCAGATCGGCAGGATCTGCTGGTAGGGGTGCGGGCCCTCGCGGTGCCAGTATTCGGTGATCGAATCGCCGAGCCAGACCAGCCTGGCGTCCGGATGCTCGCGCGCCTCCTGCTTGGTGTGCTCGAAGCGGTGCCGCCACCAGGGCAGGTCCATCCGCCCGATCGGCACGGCGGCGAGATTGACATGGGCCTGGGCGGTGAATGGAACCAGCAGTGCCAGCAGCAGGCAGAGGCGACGGATCATGCGGACCTCGAAGGATCGTGGCGTCCGAAGACGCGGGGATAGATAACCAGATACGCGCCCTGGAACAGGCCGGCGAGCAGGAACGGGGCTGCGAGGGCGCCGGACTCGAACAGCACGCCGGCCAGCGCCGGGGCGATGCCGCGCGGCAGCAGCACCGAGATCGTGTTGACGCTGGCGGCAAGCCCCCGCCGCTCGCCGCGCACGAGGCCGAGGGCGACCGCCTGGCGCGCCCCGGCGGTGCCGCGGTTGAAGGCCGAGCGCAGGGCATAGACGACCAGTGCCACGCCGAAACTCGGCGAGAAGGGCAGGGCGAACAGGCTGACCAGCCCGATGCCGCGCATCAGCACCACCGCGCGCACCGTGCCGAGCCGCCGGGTCAGCCGCCCGGTGGTCAGCGCGGCGATGCCGGCGGCGGCGAAGGCGATGGCGAGCGCCGGGCCGATGGCGGAAGCCCCCGCATGGTAGCGGGCGGCGAACCACCAGGAGATGAACGGGCCGGACAGGCCGATCCCGGTGCCGTTGAGGATGTTGAGACCGGCGAGCTTCCAGAGCAGGCTGTTCTCCGCCTTCGAGACGGCTTCGTGCCCCTCCGTCCGGGCTGCGGCCTCGCGCGGCGGATCGGGGGTGAGGGTGAGCAGCATTGTGGCGATGAGCGAGGCGGCGAGCGGCACGGCGAACATCGGCCGCGCCGCGCCGATCAACCCGGCGAGCACGGCGCCGATGCCCATGCCGAAAAACCCGATCGCGGTGTTGATCGACAGCACGCTGCCGAACTCCCGCTTCTCGATCAGGCCGGACAGCCAGGACTGTTCCGCCGGCGCGAAGGGGCCGGCGGCACCGTTCGCACCGCGGCCGAAGCCGCCGATCACCGCGGCGAAGGCGAGCGGCAGCGCCGCCTGCGTGAGCAGGCCGATCAGCGACGCAAGCACCGAGATCGCCTCGTAGACGAGGACGAAGCGCTTGCGGCCGAAGCGGTCGCTCGCCGGGCCGACCAGCGTCGTCACCGCGACGGCGAACAGGATCGACAGGGCGAAGACGACGCCGAGGAACGCCGCACTCCAACCGAGTTTGGTGACATAGAGGGCGAAATCGACCACCAGCGCGCCCTGGGCGATGCTGCGCGCCCCGCGCGCGCCCATCAGCCGGACGATGTCGGGGCGCGCAGTTGCCATCAGGCGCCGAACGGGATCAGGATCAGGCTCAGCGCGCCGAACAGGGCGCAATAGGCGGCGAAGGGGCCGAGGGCCCAGCGGTCGTGATCGCGGAAATAGCGCATCAGGAAGGCGGTCGAGAGATAGGCCACCACACCGGCGACGATGGCGGCGAGCACGGCG
>JAJZFF010000464.1 GCA_021805485.1 Pseudomonadota bacterium | reverse complement strand
TGCAGATGGGTCCGCCCGGCCATCACCGTGCCGCGATGGGCCTCCGCCTGCGCGGCCAGCGCGCCGATCGTGGCGACAAGGTCGGCGCGCAGCAGCCCGAGCCCGTCGCGGATCTGCAGCACCAATGCAGTGTCCATGATGTCCTGGGTGGTCGCGCCCCAATGGGTATAGCCGCCGGCGCCGGCCAGCCGTGCCTCGGCCGCGCGTGACAACCCACGCACCAGCCCGACCACCGGATAGCCGACATTGCGCACGCTGGCGGCGAGCTCGGCGGTATCGAGATGCTCCACGCGGGCGGCCGCCTCGATCGCCGCCGCGGCAGCCTCCGGGATCAGCCCCAGCCCGGCCTCGACGCGGGCGAGCGCCGCCTCCACATCCAGCATGCGCTGCAGGAAGCTCCGCTCGTCGAACACCGCGCGCATGGCGTCGGAACCGTAGAGCGTGCCGAAGACCACGCTGTCGGCGGGATTGACGGGCATCACACCTCCAGGAAGACGGTCTCGTCGCGGCCTTGCAGCCGGATGTCGAGCCGCCAGGCACCGGGACCGTCCGGCGCGGCGATCAGCGTCGCGCGGCGCGGCGCCGACTCGATGGCGGTGAGCACAGGATCCGTGTCGTTCAGCGCCTCGCCGGCGAAGTAGACCCGGGTGACGAGCCCGACCAGCAATCCCCGCGCCATCACGGTGAGCGCCAGATGCGGCGCCTGGAGACTATTGCCGCGTCCCGGCACCGGGCCAGGCTTGATCGTGGTGAAGCGGAAACTGCCCTCGCCGTCGGTTGCCGAACGGCCATAGGCGGGGAAGCGCTCATCGGCCGGCGGGTCCGCCTGCCAGATCTCCACCGCCGCGTCGGTCACCGGCAGCCCCTCGCCGTCGACAATCCGCCCCCGCAGCGTGATGCGCTCGCCGGAGGCGCCGAAGCGGGTGAGGTCGGCCCATTCCTCGTGCCCGATCAGGTGCCAGTAGGGGCCGATCGTCTGGCTTGGCGTTACTCCCTTCATGTCAGCCCGCCTCCATCGGCGTGGCACCGCGGCCACGGAGAACGAAATCGAAGCGATAGCCAAGCGCCCATTCCGGCGCCGTCAGCGACAGATCGAAGCGCGAGATCAGCCGCCCGCGCGCGCCCGCCGGCACGGCGAGATAGATCGGATCGAGATCGAGCAGCGGATCGCCCGGGAAATACATCTGCGTGATCAGGCGGGTGGCGAAGCCGGGACCGAACAGGGAAAAATGGATATGGTTCGGCCGCCAGGCGTTGGGGTGATTGCGCCAGGGATAGGAGCCGGGCTTGACCGACGTGAAACGGTAAGCGCCCTCGCCGTCGGTGAAGACGCGGCCTTCGCCGTGGAAGTTGGGGTCGAGCGGGGCATCGTGCTGGTCGCGCTCGTGATCGTAGCGGCCGGCCGCGTTGGCCTGCCAGATTTCGATCATGGTGTTCGGCACCGGCCTTCCGTCCTCATCGGTCACCGTGCCGGCGACGATGATGCGTTCACCGAGCGCGGCGCGGCCGTTCACCGTCGAGAGATCGCTCATCGGTGGGAAATGCACCGGGCTGAAGCGCGGCCCGCTGATCTCCGTGATCGTCTGCGGAATCTTTACCAGCGGCGCGGCCGGGTGGCGGAGCGCGGTGCTGCGGTAGGCCGGCGTATCATTCGCCGGATTGGTGCCGGCGGCGACGGGCCGGAATGGATTCCATTCGTTCATGGCTCAGCCTCCATCGTCTTCAGCGTCTCCTTGGCGATGCGCATGGCCGCATTGGCCGCGGGAATGCCAGCATAGACGGCGACGTGCAGCAGCGCCTCGGTGAGATCGGCCGGGCTCGCGCCGGTGTTGCGCGTGGCACGCAGGTGCAGGCGGAACTCTTCCTCGTGCCCAAGCGCGGCGAGCAGCGCCAGGGTGACGATCGAGCGCTCGCGCGGGGAGAAATGCGGCCGCGACCAGACGCTGCCCCAGGCTGCCTCGGTGATGTAGCGCTGGAAATCGCGATCGAGGTCGGTGACCGAAGCGGTCGCGCGGGCGACATGCGCCTCGCCCAGCGTCCGCCGGCGCACCGCCAGCCCCGCCGCGTAGCGGTCGGCGCCGGTGGCGAGGAGGAAATCACGCAGCGCCGCGCTCACCGCCTCCGGCTGCTCGACGGTCGGGATGTGGGCCGCATTCGCCACGATGGCGAGCCGCCCGCCGATCGCCCCAGCGAGCGCCCGCGCGGCCTCCGGCGGCGTCGCCAGATCCGCATCGCCGACCACGACCAGCGCCGGCAGCCGCAACCGCGCTGTGCTCTCCGTCAGATCGGCCGCGGCGATCGCCTCCGCGGCCGCGGCATAGCCCTCGGGGTCGGTGCGCAGCAGCATCGCGCGCAGGCCGGCGGCGCCCGGCGTGGCCTGGAAGCCCGGCGTCACCCAGCGCGCCATCACCGTCTCGGCGATGGCGCCGATCCCCCGCCCGCGCACCAGGGCCGCGCGCTCGCGCCAGTTCGCCGCGGGCGGGATGGCCAGCGCGGTGTCGCACAGAATGAGGCTCAGCACGCGCTCGGGCGCCTGCGCGGCGAGCGACTGCGCGATCAGGCCGCCGATGGACAGTCCGCCGACATGCGCGCGCCCGATGCCGAGCGCGTCCAGCACCGCCAGCACATCGCGCGCCATGCCCGCGATACTGTAGGGGCCGTTGGTGACGGCGGTCAGGCCGTGACCGCGCAGATCCGGGCGGATGACACGGAAATGCTCGGCCAGCGCAGCGGCCTGAGCATCCCAGACATGCAACGAGGTGCCGAGCGAGTGAAGCAGCAGCAGCGCCGGCGCGTCCTTCGGACCCTCGATCTGCACATGCACGTCGAGACCGTCGGCGACGATGAACATAATATTTGGTGCGCCTCCTGGCCGTTCCATTTCCCGCGGTCGGACCTTGGCACGCACCTCGCCCCCGCGCAACGCGGCGCGACAGGCCCGCTGACATGCGGTATCACGGCCGTGTCATACAGGGAGGAACCGGACCATGACCGATCCGATGCTGAAGAGCGGCATCTTCCTCGCCCCGTTCCATCCGGTGGCCGAGGATCCCACCTGCGCCATCCAGCGCGACCTGGAACTGATCGAGTGGCTCGACCGGCTCGGCTACGAGGAAGCGTGGATCGGCGAGCACCATTCGGCGGGCTTCGAGATCATTTCCTCCCCGGAGCTGTTCATCGCCGCGGCTGCGGAGCGCACGCGGCGCATCCGCCTCGGCACCGGCGTCGTTTCCCTCCCGTACCACAACCCGCTGATGGTGGCGAACCGCATCATCCAGCTCGACCACATGACGCGCGGTCGGGTGATGTTCGGCGCCGGTCCGGGCCTGCTCACTTCGGACGCGATGATGCTTGGCATCGACCCCAACACCCAGCGCGACCGCATGATGCAGGCCCTCGACGTGATCCTGCGCCTGTTCCGCGGCGAGAGCGTCACCGAAACGACCGATTGGTACACACTCGTCGACGCCAGGCTGCACCTGCTGCCGTACACAAGCCCCTACCCGGAGGTCGCGGTGGCCAGCTCGATCACCCCCTCCGGCGGACGCGCGGCCGGGCGCTATGATCTTGGCATGCTTTGCGTCGCCGCCACCGACATCAGCGGCTTCGACGCGCTCGGCACCAACTGGACGGTGGCGCAGGAGATCGCGGCGAAGCACGGACGGCGGATGGATCCGGCGCGGCTGCGGCTGGTCGGACCGATGCACATCGCCGAGACGCGCGAGGAGGCGCGCGCCAATGTGCGCTTCGGCCTCACCCAGTGGATCGACTATTTCCAGCGCCTCAATCCGGCCCGCTTCGGGGACATCACCGGGGTCGATCCCTTCGATGTCATCGTCGGCAGCGGGCGCGGTGTCATTGGCACGCCCGATGACGCCATCGCCATGATCGAGCGGCTGCAGGCCAAGCAGGGCGGGTTCGGCGTGTTCCTGCAACTGGCCCATAATTGGGCGGACTGGCAGGCGACGCAGAAATCCTACGAGCTCTTCGCCCGCTACGTGGTGCCGCATTTCCGCGGTGCCAATGCCCACCGCTCGGCATCGCTCGCCTGGGTCAGCGAGAACAACGCCGAGCTCTCCCGGCTTCAGGCCGAAGCGGCGCGCGCCATGTTTGCACGCCACGAAGCCGAGCGCAGGGCGGGTTAGCCGCGCCCGGCCTTAGGCGAAAACCGGCCTCAGGCGAAATCGCGCGCCAGCTCGGCCCGCACCGCCTCCGGCAGCACCGCCATGTGGCCATAGCGCGGATGCCGCAGGCCGAGCACAACCTCCGTGCCCGGCGCGCGGAAGCGCGCGATCTGGGCCGGCGTGAAGCGGAAGTGCACGAACTGTACCGAGGAGGCCTTGCCATCCTCGGTGGTGCGGTCCTGGTCTCGCTCCGGCTCGGCGGCAACCGTCTCGCCGCCGAAACGCAGGAAGGCCGCCTCCTCGATCCCGCCGAGCTGGCTCAGTTCCTGGTGCCGCCGCTCTGGATCGTCGATCTCGATCATGAACGTGGCAACGAGCTCGTTGCCTTGTGGGATCAGCGGGTTATAGGCGGCCAGCTCGTCGGGCAGCTGCTCCGCGCCGCCCTTCTCGATGAACAGCATCTCGTGGACCTGGTAGCGCATGGTCTCGAAATTCTCGAAGAAGAACGTCACGAACGGACCGACCTCCACGCGACGATGGCGCTTGAGCGTGAAAACGCGCCGCCGCTGTTCAGGGCGCACGCGGACGTATTCATCCAGCGGCAGGATGTCTTCGGGCGCGATGGCGAATTTGCCGGCCATGAGCGGTCCTTTCACATCGAATAGGCGCGGGCGAGCAGCTGGATCGGGTGCGCGATCAGCTCAGGGGGCGCCTCGGTCCCGAGCGCCTCGATGCCCTGGCGGATATGCACGCCGGCAAGCGGGCATTCCGAGGTGATGAACCGCTTACCCGCCTCCTTGGCCGTGCGCGCCACCGGCCGGCCGACCTTCATCGCCGTCTCGAAATGCCCGGTCTTGAAGCCCCAGGCGCCCCCATGGCCGGAGCAGCGTTCGATCACCTGCACCTCGGTGTCCGGCAAAAGGCGCAGCATCTCGGCTGCTTTCTGTCCCATGTTCTGGGCCCGCGCGTGGCACGCGATATGGACCGCGACGCCACCCGCGACCGGCGCCAGTCCCGGCGTCAGACCCTCTTTCCGGGCGATGTCGACGACGTACTCACTGATGTCGAAGGTCGCCCGGGCGAGCGTGCGCACCGGGTCGGATTCCGGCAGGATCAGCGGCCACTCGAATTTCAGCATCAGCGCGCAGGAAGGCACCAGCGCGATGACGTCATAGCCGCGCGCGATCCACGTGCCGAGTTCATCAGCGACTTTCGCCGCGCTCTCGGCGACCTTGTCGATGCGCCCCTGCTCGAGCAGCGGCATACCGCAGCAGCCGGGGTAGACGATTTCGGTCTCGACGCCATTCTTCGACAGCACCGCTCGGGTCGCCAGACCGATCTCCGGGTCGTTGTAGTTGCCGTAGCAGGTGGCATAGAGCACCGCCTTGCGGCCGAAGGCGGGCGCATCGCGATTGAGCGGCGGCGCCTCCGCCTTGGTCGCCAGCAGCGTCTTCGTGGCATAGCGGGGCAGTTCCGCCGCCGGATCAAGCCCGGCGCGGGCGGCCAGCAGGGCGCGTACGCGCGTGTTGGCGGTATCGCTCGCCCAGTTCGCCAACCCGGCCAGATTGGTGGCGATGGCGCCGTTGCGATCCGTCTTGGCGAGCTCGCGGTCGGCGAAGGGAACCTGCCCGGTCCGCGCCTCCATCGCGCGGTAGCGCAGGATCAGGTGGGGAAAATCGAGGTTGAAGGCGTGCGGCGGAACGTAGGGGCACTTGGTCATGAAGCACAGGTCGCAGAGCGTGCACCCATCCGCGACCCGCGCGAAATCCTTGCTGTCCACCGCATCGAGTTCGCCGGTTTTGGAATCGTCGATGAGGTCGAACAGGCGGGGAAAGGAATCGCACAGATTGAAGCAGCGCCGGCAGCCATGGCAGATATCGAATACCCGCCGCATCTCGGCTTCGATCGCCTGCGGATCATAGAAGTCCGCATCACGCCAGGCGATCGGGTGCCGCGTTGGCGCCTCCAGGCTGCCTTCTCTCATGCGTTCTCCTAACGAAACGTCGCGCTGCCATGCGATCGGGCCGGAGCAATCCGCCCCGGCCCGCTGCCCCGCAGGCTCGTCGGACTATTTCAGATCGTCGAGGGCGCGCTGGAAGCGGCCGGCGTGCGAGCGCTCCGCCTTCGCGAGGGTCTCGAACCAGTCGGCGATCTCCTCGAAGCCTTCCTCACGCGCGGTGCGCGCCATGCCGGGATACATGTCGGTGTATTCGTGGGTCTCGCCGGCAATGGCGGCGCGGAGATTATCGTCGGTCTTGCCGATCGGCTTGCCGGTGGCCGGATCACCGACCGCCTCGAGATATTCGAGATGCCCGTGCGCGTGGCCGGTCTCGCCCTCGGCGGTGGACCGGAAAACGGCCGCGACGTCGTTGTAGCCCTCCACGTCGGCCTTCTGCGCAAAATAGAGATAGCGCCGGTTGGCCTGCGACTCGCCGGAGAAGGCGTATTTCAGGTTTTCCTCGGTCTTGCTGCCCTTCAGCGTGCTCATGGCGGGTTTCCCTTGCGTTGTAGCCGGCGGACTGAGCGGTTCCGGACCAGCCCGCGTCGGAGCGGATCCGATAGCCCTACTATATGGGTGCGCCGCCGTTTCGACTACCCCGGCGCGCGGCGGGCGCCGGTCAGAACAGCTCGATCAGGCGCGCGTGATCGTCCAGCTCGCTCGGCAGGCCCTCGAAAATGATCCGCCCCGAGCGCATCACCGCGACCCGGTCGGACATCGCGAAGGCGGCCCGCACGTTCTGCTCGACGAGCAGGATGGACATGCCGCGCGCCTGCTGCAGGCGGCGGACGGGTGCCAGCAGGTCCTGGAACAGTTTCGGCGCCAGCCCGATCGAGGGCTCGTCCATCAGAAGGATGCGCGGCTCGGCGAGCAGCGCCCGGCCGATCGCCACCATCTGCTGCTGCCCGCCGGACAGCGTCGCGGCGCGCCGGTCCCAGAAACCGCGGATCGCGGGCAGAAGCTCGATCACGGCCTCGACGCGCGCCCGCGCCTCTCCGCCGCGGAGGGAGGCGGCATGGAGCGCGAGGGTGAAAATCTCGCGCACCGCGAGGCCAGGAAACACGCCCCGGCCTTCCGGCACATAGCCGATGCCCGCGCGCGCCATGGATGAGGGCGCCGGCCGCAGCGCCGTGCCGTCGAGACGGATGGTGCCAGCGCCCGGTCGGAGCAGGCCGAACAGCGTGCGCAACAGGGTCGATTTGCCCGCCCCGTTATGCCCCACCAGGCACAGAACCTCCCCGGCGGCGAGGCTGAGATCGACACCGTCGAGCACAGTCCGCCCGCCATAGCCGGCCGCAAGGCCGGAACAGCCCAGAACCTCGCCGGTCATGCCCGATCCCCGAAATAGATCGCCGCCAGCGCCGGGTCGCGCAGAATCGCCTCCGGCGCCCCCTCGGCGAGCTTGCGGCCTTGATCGAGAAACACGATGCGGTCGGCGAGTTCGGTGACAATATCGAGGTTATGCTCGATCAGGCAGACGGTGACGCCGCGCGCCGCTGCCGCGCGCAGCAACGCGACGAAGCGCGCCCGCGAGGCCGGATCGAGCCCGGAGGCCGGTTCGTCGAGCAGCCAGATGCGCGCCCCGGTCGCCAGGATGCGCGCGAGCGAGAGGAATTTCCGCTCGGCGTAAGCGAGATCTGCGGCCAGCGCGCCGGCGACCGCCGTGAGCCCGGTATCGGCAAGCGCCGCCGCCGCCGCCGCACGCCGCGCCAAGGCGTCGCCCGGCTG
>JAJZFF010000534.1 GCA_021805485.1 Pseudomonadota bacterium | reverse complement strand
TCCCGCTCGGCGGCTTCACGCCCCTGCAGTCATCGAAACTATCCTCGGTGGCCGGACGCCTCGGCGTGCCGCCGATGCAGGTGGCGCTGGCCTGGCTGCTCCGGCGGTCTTCGAACATCCTGCTGATCCCGGGCACGGCATCGGCGGATCACCTGCGGCAGAACCTGGCCGCCGCGGGCCTCGAGCTGTCGGCGGCCGACTGCGCCGAACTGAACGACATCCAGGGCGCCGAACCGGCATGACCTGATCGCCCCGCGTCCCCCTCGCCCGCGGCGGGCCGGCGAAAGCCAACCGCCGCCGCTCGCCTCTGCCATGCGACCGGAGCATGACGGTTGCGGCGCGCCCGTCGGTTGTTCCGCGGGGCGCGAAGCACCACCCAATCTTTCGAGATCCGGGGGGAGTGTCGCCATGCATATCCGCAATCCGATCGAATGGGCGCTGTCGGCGCCGGGGCACGCCGTGGAGGAAATCGGCGCCGCCGATGGCGAGACCTACTGGGCCGAGGCGAAGACGCTTCCGGTGAACATCCGCCGGATCGGCATCGAGGATCTGGCCGTGGCGCTGCGCCGCGGGTTCGAGGATTTCGAAGCCGACCGAACCGATATCGTCGTCCTCGCCCTCGTCTTCCCGATTGCCGGTCTCTTCCTCAGCGCCGTCGTCGCGAACGGACATCTCCTGCCGCTCGTCGTGCCCCTGGTGGCCGGCTTTGCCCTGATCGGGCCGCTGGCGTCGGTCTGGCTGATGGAATTGAGCCGCCTGCGCGAGTCCGGCCGCACGCCGAGGGTGATCGAGGCCGCCGGCATCCTGCGTTCGCCGCAGATCGGCGCGATCCTGGCGATGGGCGGCCTGCAGATCCTCCTCCTGCTCCTGTGGCTCGGGGCGGCGGAATTCATCTACATCCGGACCCTCGGGGCGGCCGAACCGCGGTCCTTCGCGGCTTTCGTGGCGGCGGCACTGACCACGCCCGCCGGCTGGGCGATGATGGCCGCCGGGCTTTGCACCGGCTTCGTGTTTGCGGTCGCGGCGCTGGCCATCGGCGTCACGTCCTTCCCTCTGCTGCTCGACCGACCCGCCGACATGCCCGCGGCGCTCGGGATATCGATCCGGGCGCTGCGGCGGAATCCGGCAATTCTCGGCCTGTGGGGACTGATCGTCCTGGTCGGCCTCGCACTGGGCGCCGTTCCCGGATTGCTCGGCATCGCCATCGTCCTGCCCATCCTCGGGCATTCCACCTGGCATCTCTACCGGCGCATCATCGACTGAGTGGCGGCGGCCAGGAACGTGCGTAGCGCCGGCGTCACCGGGCCAGACCGGCAGCACATAGGGGCGAAGATCAATCGTCGAGCCATTCGGCGGCGGTGGCGCAAACCGCGCGGGTCAGTGTCTCCAGCGCCCTGGCGTGCAGACGGGCCACGGTCCAGTACAGCTTCACGTCGATCCGCAGGCCGGGCGGCAATTCGGTCAGACGCCCGGCGGCGAGATGCGGCTCGGCCAGCGGCGCCGGGTGCAACCCCCAGGCCAGCCCGGCGATGCAGAGGTCCAGAAAGGCATGCGTCGAGGGAATCCAGTGCGTCGGCGCGGCAAGCTCGACGCCGTGCGCCTCCGATGCCCAACGCGCCTGCCACGCGTCCCGCCGGTCGAACCGCATGTGCGGTGCCCGCATGAGCGTGTCCCGGTTCACGCCCCCGGCAAAATGCCGCGCCATGAAATCCGGGCTGGCGCAGGAGACATAGGGCAGCGCACCGAGCAGGATCGTCCGGCAGCCCTGCACGGGTTCGGGATCGGCCGTCACCGCGGCCAGCACCTCGCCCGAGCGCAGCCGGTCGGCCGTATGGGCCTCGTCATCCAGCGCGAGGTCGAGCAGGATCCCCGCGCCGCGCCCGAACGCGGCGGCCGCCTGAGGAAACCAGGTTGCCAGGCTGTCCGCATTCACGGCCACTTTCAGCGTGAGCGGCGAGACCGCCCCCGTCAGGGCGAGGGCCGGCGCCAGATCGTCCTCGAGAAGCCTGACCCGATCGAGATGCGCGCAAAGGGCACGGCCCATATCGGTGGGAACACAGGGTTGCCCGCGGACGATCAGAACCGAGCCGAGCCGTTCCTCAAGGCCGCGCACGCGCTGGGAAACCGCCGAAGCGGTGATTCCCAGCGCGTGCGCCGCGCGTTCGAAGCTGCCCTCGCGGATCACCGCGCCGACGGCGGCCAGGGCGGAATAATCAAGCATCTCTGAAGTATCGCTTAATCGACCTTAGAAAAACAAGCTGTCCTAATGTGCGGGCCAGCCTCATAGATCCACGCATGACAAATCTTCTCCCCCCGTTCCTCACCGGGTTCGCGTCCTCCGCGGCACTCATCGTCGCGATCGGCGCCCAGAATCTCTTCGTGCTGCGGCAGGGGCTGCGGCACGAGCATGTCGGCCCGATCGTGCTGTTCTGCGGCGTCGCGGATGCCGTCCTGATCGTGGCCGGCGTGAGCGGCGTGGGCGCCTTTCTGGGCGCCGCGCCCCAGTTCACGGCATTGCTCGCCCTCGGCGGCGCGGCGTTCCTCGCCTCGTACGGCCTGATCGCATTGCGCCGGATGCTGGTTCCCGCCGCGGTCACGATGGCCGAAAACGGCAGCCTCACCCTACGCCGCGCCCTCGCCGCCACGGCGGGGTTCACGTTCCTGAACCCGCATGTCTACCTGGATACGGTGCTGCTGCTCGGCACGATCGGATCGGCGCAGCCCGCCCCCCTGCGTCCGATTTTCGTCCTTGGCGCCGTCTGCGCCAGTTTCTCCTGGTTCACGGCGCTGGGCTACGGCGCGCGCATCCTGAAGCCCGTCTTCGCAAGGCCCGCCGCATGGCGCGTGCTGGATGCCCTGGTCGGCATCACGATGCTGGCGCTTGCCGCATCGCTGATCGTCCGCGTGGTTCTGGGGTCGGCGCCCTGATGTCGTCCCCCTGACCGCGAGATACCGAGGGCCGCCGATCCAGCGCCGCGCGACGCGCCGCCGCCGGTCGGAGACGCGCCAACCACCTCAGCGCGGGCGCAGGCGAATCGGGCCTCAGCCGATCAGAGCAGGCCGCGCGCGGCGAGGCTGCGCATCAGGTCGAGCGTGCCGAAGCTCCAGGGCGCGCAATCCGGGCAGGGCCGCACGCGGTTGCGCAGCCGCCCCAGCCGGGCGGAGGCGATGGTGACGAGATCGCCGTCCTTGTGGGTGAAGCCCTCGCCCGGCCGGTCGCGGTCCTGGATCGGCGCGAACATCGTCCCCAGCATCAGCACGAACCCGTCCGGATACTGGTGGTGCGCCCCGGCGGCGGCCTCGACCAGATCCGCCGGATCGCGGCTGATCTCGGTCATCGAGCTCATCCCCTCGAGGCGGAACCCGTCCGCCCCCTCGACCGTGAGGTCGAGCCGCGCGCGGCGGACATCGTCGAGCGTGAAGCCCGCGTCGAACAGCCGCACGAAGGGGCCGAGGCCGCAGCTCGCGTTGTTGTCCTTCGCCTTGCCGAGCAGCAGCGCCGAGCGGCCCTCGAAATCGCGCAGGTTGACGTCGTTGCCGAGCGTCGCTCCCACGATCCGCCCGGCCGGCGAGACCGCGACGACGATCTCCGGCTCGGGATTGTTCCAGCTCGAACCGGGATGGATGCCGACATGCGCGCCGAAGCCCACCGCGCTCATCGGCTGGCCCTTGGTGAAGATCTCGGCATCCGGGCCGATGCCGACCTCGAGATATTGCGACCACAGGCCGCGCTCGATCAGCGCCGCCTTCACCGCCATCGCCTGTTCCGAGCCGGGGCGCAGGGCACGCAGGTCGGCGCCGATCAGCCGGTCGAGATCGGCGCGGATCTGCGTCGCCTTCTCCGGCGCGCCGCGCGCCTGTTCCTCGATCACCCGCTCCAGCAGGCTGACCACGAAGGTGACGCCCGAAGCCTTGACCGCCTGCAGGTCGACCGGCGCGAGCAGCCAGGGGCGCGACGGATCGCGCGTCGCCTCGTCGCTGTTGGCGAGAATCTCGTCGACGCGCCCGATCGTCTGCCCCGCCGCCGCGCGGGCGTGCCCGGCCGGGTCGTCGAGGGCGAACAGCGCGGAGGACGTCGGCACCGCGCGGCTGGTGATGTCGATCAGCTCGGCGCCGCGCAGCGCCACCACCACCGGCCCCACGCCGGGCAGCCAGGCGCGGCCGACCAGGGCCGCGCGGTCGGCATCCTCGGGCAACGCGTCGTCCACACGGATCGGGTCTGTCATCTGCGGTCTCCCCCTGTCATTGGCCGGTCAGGCTCCGCCGAGCATAGAGCGCCACGGCGGTGGCGCAACGCGACGGCGGGAATGGGCGCCCTGCGCGGCGCGCCCGGTCAGGCCGGGCCGAGCGCCTCGATCGCGGCGGCGATGGCGAAGATCCGCCGGTCCGTCTCCGCCACGCCGCAGACCATCAGCCCCACCGGGGCCGCGCCGGGCGCATTGAGCGGCAGCGAGATCGCGCAGCCATCGATCATGTTGATCAGCGTCGGGTTGCGCAGCACCCGCAGATTGGCCGCGGTGAAGGCCGCGTCGTCGTCGAGATCGGCGATGCGCGGCGGCAGGATGGCGACGGTCGGCATCAGCAGCGCGTCATGCGGGGCGAGCCGCGCCCGCGCCCGCGCCACCAGATCGGCGCGGCCGGCCAGCAGGTCGATGTAATCCGCCGCCGAAAGTTCCGCCCCCCGGCGCAGCCGCACCAGCACGCGCGGATCATACGCCTCGGCACCGCGCGCCAGCAGCGCGCGGTGCCAGGCATGGCTCTCCGCCGCGGTCAGCCCGCCGCGCGCGTTCAGCTTCGCGACCTCGGCGAATTCCGGCATGGCGATGGTCTCGATCCGCGCCCCCGCCGCGGACAGGCGGCGCAGCGCCGCGTCGAACCCGGCGGCGACCTCGTCATCCAGCGTATCGAGCGCGACGTCGCGCGGCACCGCGAGCCGCAGCCCGGCCAGTTCCGCCGGCGCCGGCGGGGCTTCCGGCGTGCCGGCCATGATCGAATCGAGCAGCGCGCAGCAGCCCACCGAGCGCGCCAGCGGCCCGACCGAGTCGAGCGAGGACGAAAGCGGCACCACGCCCTCGCGCGGAATCCGCCGCGCCGTCGGCTTGAAGCCGACGAGATCGTTGAACACCGCCGGAATCCGGCACGAGCCGCCGGTGTCGGTGCCGATGCCGGCATGCGCCATCCCCGCCGCCACCGCGACCGCCGAGCCCGAGGACGAGCCGCCCGGAATCCGCCGCTCCTCGCGCCGCCAGCGCGCCGGCGGCGTGCCGTAATGCGGGTTGGTGCCGATGCCGGAATAGGCGAACTCGGTCATGTTGGTGCGGCCGATCGGCACGAAGCCCATCCGCCGCAGCCGGGCGATGGCGGGCGCGTCCCGCGCCGCCTTGCCGCTTCCGGCCAGCACTTTCGAGCCGGCGCGGGTTTCCTGGCCTTCCATGTCGAACAGGTCCTTCACCGCGATCGGGATGCCGGCCCAGGGCGAGGGCGCCATGCCGGCGCGGCGCATCGCGTCGAACCCCGCGGCCGCCGCCCGCGCCCCCGCCGCATCGACCGAAATGAAGGTCAGCGCCCCGTCTCCTGCCGGGTCGGCGATCGTGGCGAGGCAGTCCTCGACCAGCGAAGCGGCGCTGGTGCGTCCCGCCGCGAGGTCGCGGGCGAGAGTGTCGAGCGTGGGCAGACGGGACTCTCTGTCGGTCATCGGGGTCGGCTCTCCTGTGCGGCGTCGGCGTCACTCTCGCCGCGCGGCGCGACCCTGTCGAGAGCCGGCAGGCGCCCTTGCCGCCGGATGCGGCGCGCCGGCGCACGGATCTGTGATTTGCAGCGCCCCCTGCCTATATTGACGGCACGGGCTGGCGCTTTTTCCCACCACCACCGGCCCGCGGAGGTCCCTAATGAAGGGGTTGAAGATCTTTCGCACCATCCTGCTGGCGGCGGCCCTGTTCGCGGGGGCCGGGCTGTCGCTCGCCCCGGCGCGGGCGGCATCGCCCACGCCGCAGCAGATCCAGGCGCTGATCGCCGGCGGCCATCCCGACGCCGCACTTTCCGATCTGCGCGGCGCGCTGCGCGCCCATCCGCAGAGCGGCGTCGCCTGGTACCTGAAGGCCGAGGCGGAGGACGCGACCGGCCGCATCGCCGCCGCGCGCGCCTCGCTCGCGCGGGCCGAAACCTATGCGCCAGGCCTGCCCTTCGCCGATCCCGGCCGCGTCGCCGCGCTGAAGGCGCATCTCGCCGCCGGCCCGGCCGCCCCGCGCGGCGGCGTGCATGTTCATCCGGCGGTGCTGGTGATCGGCGGGCTCGTGGTGCTGTTCCTGCTGGTGCGCTGGCTCGGCCATAACCGCCGGATGGCGATGCAGGCCCCGTGGCCCGGCGCGCCCGGCTACGGCCCCGGCGGCACGCCGCCGAACGGTGTTCCACCCTATGGCGCGCCCGGCGGCGGCATGGGCGGCGGCATGGGTGGCGGCTTCGGCGGCGGCGGACTCGGCGGCTCGCTGATGACCGGGCTTGCCGCCGGCGCCGGCTTCGCCGCCGGCGAGCGCATCATCGACGGACTGGCCGGCGGCCATGGCGGCGCGCCGATGATCGATCCCACCGGTGGCAATCCGGGCGGCGATCCCGGCGGAATGCCGCCCGACCGTGACGACGGCCTGCTCGGCAATCCCGGCTGGGACAGCGGGGATGCCGGCGGTGGCAACGATTTCGACCCCGACAACAACTGGTAGGCCCGCGCGCCTGAACGCCCGACGCCCCAGGCCCGGCATCACGCGATGCCGGGCCTTTCGTTTCAGCGCCCCTGGGAGGCCAGCAAGGCGAGATATTCCCACACCATGGTCGCCCCGGCGAGCGCGGTGATCTCGCTGACGTCATAGGCCGGCGCGACCTCGACGAGATCCATGCCGACGAAATCGATCCCGCCGAGCCGGCGCAGCAGCGCCTGCGCCTGCCAGGACGCCAGCCCGCCGATTTCCGGCGTGCCGGTGCCCGGCGCGAAGGCGGGATCGAGACAGTCGATATCGAAGCTGAGATAGGTCGCCCCCGTCCCCGCCACGGCGCGGATGCGTTCGGCGACGCGCTCCACCCCCTGTTCGTGCACGTCCTGCGCCGAGAGGATCGTCACCCCCTGCGCCAGCGTCCAGTCATGCGCCTCGTTGAGCAGTGGCGAGCGGATGCCGATCTGGATCATCCGCCGCGGATCGACCAGCCCCTCGTTCAGCGCGTGGTAGAACACCGAGCCATGGCTGTAGACCTGGCCGAAATTCTCGGCCCAGGTATCGGCATGGGCATCGAAATGCACGAGCCCGACCGGCCCGCCGCGCGCCTTCGCCAGCGCGCGCAGCAACGGCAGGGTGATGCCGTGCTCGCCGCCCAGCGCGATCAGGTGGCCGACCGAAGCCGCCTGCGCCTCGATCAGCGCTAGGCTGCCCGGCAGGTCGCCGAGGGCGATGGCGAAATCCCCGGCATCGGCGAGGTCCATGTCATCGACCATGACGCGGTAGTGGGGATGGTGGTTGCCCGCCAGCATGCGCGAGGCGACGCGGATCGCCGCCGGGCCGGACCTTGTGCCGGCGCGGTTGGTCACGCCGACATCGAGCGGAATGCCGGCCACCACGTAGGCCGCGTCGCGCGCGCGGCGCTCGAGGCCGAGAAAGGTCGGGAATGTCGCGAAGGTCGGCGCGTCGGTGCCCTGAAACTGTGCCATGGGGGGAGACTAGCAGCCGGCTCGCGGCCTAGTCGAGCCGCGGTTCGATCCGCCTTGGCGGCACGCCGCGGGGCGCCGGGCCACGGGGGCGCGGGGCTTCGCGCCCGAGCGGTTCACGCGCCGGCGCCTCGCGCGGCGGGGTGGGGCGGGGCGGCTCGGGCAT
>JAJZFF010000575.1 GCA_021805485.1 Pseudomonadota bacterium | reverse complement strand
TCCCGGTCCCCTTGCGGCGATACTCGAAGAACGCCGCAACCGCGCGCGGCAGCGTGTTGCCCGCCACCCCCACCGAATTGCCGCTCCGGTCGGGCACGATCACCGACACGTCGAGATGGTCCTGCAGGTTGGCGCCGACGCCCGGAAGCTCATGCGCGAGTTCCACCCCGGCCCGCGCCAGCGCCGCCCGCGGCCCGATGCCCGAGAGCATGAGCAGTTGCGGCGAGTTGATCGCCCCGCCGCACAGGATCACCTCCCGCCGCGCCCCGATCCGCCGCATCGCCCCGCCGATCCGCACCTCGACGCCCACAGCCCGCGTCCCTTCGAGCAGCACCCGCGCGACATGCGCGCCGGTCTCGATCCGCAGGTTCGCCCGCTGGCGTATCCCGTCGAGGAACGCGCGGGAGGCGGAAAACCGCTTTCCATCCCTCTGCGTCACCTGATACGGGCCAACGCCCTCCTGCACCGCGCCGTTGAAATCCGCATTCGCCGGCAGCCCGGCCTCGACGCCGGCGCGGACGAACGCCGCCCCCAGCGGATTCGGATTGCCGAGATCGGCGACATTGAGTTCCCCCGCATCGCCGTGGAACGCATCCGCCCCGCGCTCGTTGCGCTCCATCGCCCGGAAGAGGGGAAACACGTCGTCCCACCCCCAGCCCGGCGCGCCGAGATCCCGCCACTCGTCGTAATCCTCGGGATGGCCGCGCATGTAGATCATCGCATTGATCGACGACGATCCGCCCAGCGTCTTGCCGCGTGGCCAGTAGAGCCGCCGGCCGTTCAGTTCCGCCTGCGGCGCGGTGTAGTAATACCAGTTATAGGTCCTGAACCGCAGCAGGCCGACAATGCCGAGCGGCGTGTCGATCATGCGCGACTTGTCCGGCTTTCCGGCTTCCAGCAGGCAGACGCGGACTTGCGGATCGGCACTCAGCCGGTTGGCGATCACCGCACCGGCCGAGCCGGCGCCCACCACCACGTAATCGAAACTCTCGCTGCTCACGCCTTGATGTCTCCTCCGTTGATTGCGCCCGCCGCCGGCGGCGGGAGCCGTTGCGGCCGGCGGCGGGGCGGGATGTTTGCCATCCTCTGTGCGGGCACGAAACGTGCGGGTGGTTCAGAAGCTCATGACCACGCCGGTCGAGAACACGTTGGCGCTCAGCGAATATGTGCCGTCCAGCGTGCCTGAATAGGTCGTCTGCGTCGTCCCGTTCGGTTGCAGGCCGACGCGGGTCTGGCTGATCGATCCGTTCTGGACGAAGATGTGCTGGTAGCCGGCCATCAGCGTCGCGTTCGGCAGCAGCCTGAAGCTCATGCCGGCGCTGAGCGAGGTGCGGTTCGCATCCGGCAGCAGATCCTGGCGGTATTTCGAAGTGACCGGGCTCTCGTCGTATCCGGCGCCGCCCATCAGCGTCAGCCGCCTCGTCGCCCGGTAATCGAAGCCGACGCCGACCGTCCAGCTGTTGCGGTAGTCGAACGGCGTATAGATCGCGCCATGGGTGAAATTCGCGGTCGACGGGTCGCTGATGATCAGCGACTGCTGCTGCGCCCAGTTGGTCCATTGGGCGCTGGCCATCACCGCGAGCCGCGGCGTCAGCCGCTGATAGACCCCGAAGGAGATCTGCTGCGGGAAGGTCCATTTGTCGGACGCGCTCGAGGCTGCGGGCGGCAGGCCGCCGAGCGAGGTCAGCAGCGAGTCCACCGCCGGCGGCACGATCGAGGGCAGCTGGATGCCGATCCGCTCGACGCCCTTCACGCTCTGGCTGATCCGCGAGCGGTAGTCGAGGCCGATCCGCGTGCCCGGCGCCGGGCGGTACATCACGCCGGCATTGTAGCCGAAGGCGTAGCTCTTGCCCGAGAACTGGCCGGCGGCGGGTTGCAGCACGCCGAGATTCTGGTCCAGGGCCAGGATGTTCTGGAAATAGTTGATCTCCGGACCGAAGCCGATCGAGAGGGTCCTGGTGATCGGAATCGCCAGCGACAGCCCGACCTGGATGGTGGTCAGCAGCGCCTCGGTGCCCTGATACTGGCCGACGAACCCGGGCCGATACTTGATCCGCCCGCCGATCGGCGTGGTGACCGAGAAGCCGAGCTTCATCCCGTGCGGCAGGCTGATGACGCCGAAACTCCCCGGCACCAGCGTGGATTCGACGAAGCCGGACGACGTGCCCTGGCCGAAATAGGGTTCATCGGTCCCGCTGAATTTCGATCTTATGTCGTAATAGTTGAAGGCGCCCTCGAACTGGTTGCCTTTCAGCATCACGAGTCCGGCAGGGTTGTAGAAGGCTGTCGAGGGCGTGGCGCTGACCGTCGCGCCGGCATAGGAGCGGGCGACCATTCCGGTGCTCTGATCGGCCAGGCCGAGCCCGGCCGCCTGCGCCAGACCGGGCACGGCGAGCGCAACGAGCAACGCGATCTGCGAGGAATTACGACAAATTAGAATTTTTCTTTCTTTCATTGACGATCTCCCAAAAAAGATATTTCCGTTTCATACCGTCAATTGACGTAATGGGCAACAACGAATCGTATGCTTGCCAGAACCGGCCGACCCATCGTCGTGCCAAGACATGCAAGGGCGGCAGAAAGTCACGCAACCGGTGCCCGAAAGTAAAACCGAAGAATTCCGCGTCGAACGGGCAGCAAAGGAAGGCGCAACTCGCCTCCCGCAAGATGAATGTTTCGAAACGGTTCGTAACATGACAGCGCCTCCCGCAGCCCTCCGGCGTCAGGCCTTACCGGAGCGGCGGCTGGCTGTGCCGGCATCTGTCATGCGCCGGCAGATGCGCGGGCCGATCATGCTCGGCCACGCGCCGTGTTACGGAAACAGCGGTCCCTTGCGGCCTGCTCGCGCAAGGCCGGACGGGACTTCCGCGGGCCGGCTCAGTTCGCCGGCTTGGGCGGCTTGCCGGTCAGCGAGATGTCGTTCGTGACGGTGATCACCTTGCCGACCATCAGCTTCAATCCGTCGAGTCCCCAGTTGTAGCGGTCGAGTTTGCCGACCGAGTCGAATCCCACCAACTTGCCGTTAGCCATCCGCTCGGTGAGTTTCATGGCGAACGGATGGGTCTGCCCGTGCATGGTCAGCTTGCCGTCGAGTTCCGTGCCGTTCTTCGCGCAGTCGCCGATATAGCTCGTCTGCGGATACTGTTTCGGATCGAGGAATGCCTTCGACATGACCTGTCCCCGCACGATCGCGTTGGGCAGCGCGAGGCTGCTGGTCACGAACGTGACGTCGATGTGGCAGGTCTTCGCGGCGGGATCGAAGGTGAGCGTGCCGGAAAGCTGGCGATAGGTGCCGGTGATCGTGAACAGCACCGCGGTCGAGTGCGTCTGCGACAACATGTTGCCCGGCGTGAGTTGCAAGAGTTCGTTCCCCGCACGCGCCGTCCCGGCAGCTGCCATCATCCCGCCCAACGCGAGGGCAGCGCAAGCCGCGATCCGCTTCATGATTGTTTCCTCCATATATAACGATATGTGGCAAAACATGCCATATACGTAAAGGACAAACAACTCTTTTTAGATGGAATCCACATAAATTGAACAAATGTTAATAATCGTCATAACAATTCTCCGGAAAATACAATCGCTGACTGCACGTTATGCGGGTGCGCTAAAACCCTCGGTTGTCTTTTTGTTATGAAATGGCTGGTCGTGTCCAGGGGCAGTTCGGAGGTCCACGTGCGGCCGCCGTTACGGAGGGCGGCTTGTGATGCGCCGGCTGACGGCATGCCCACGATGACAGCCTAACCTGCTGAAATATAACGATATCAATTCGATATTTTTCACTTGGTCTGGAATTTTATTTCTTTTTTGGAAAAAGTTATGAAAATTGAAACCAATCCGCGCAGATCGTGGTATGCTGTTTCATAAGGTGACAAAGTAGTTGTCGCCTGTGACATTCCGACTCCCCTGAGACGCGGGCTAACGGAATGGATTTTGAAAACGCGCGAGGAGTTTTTTTAACAATGAGCAAGTCTATACGGAAGGCGACGTCCAGGGCGCTGATGTGCACGGTCGGGCTCGGCTCCGCGCTGGCGCTGGCCGGCTGCGGTTCGAACGGCGGGTCGATGGCCAGCACGGGCGGCACCAGCGGCACGGGAGCCGGCGTTGTCAGCACGGCCAGCACGACCGCCGGAGCCGCCGCGGGCGCGCCGGTGAGCACGGCCGGCAACACGGTGGCCTCTGCGGGCACCCAGTTGTCGTCGCTCGGCACCAAGACCGGCGGCCCGGTCGGTTCGATCGTGAACGGTCTCGGTGGCACCGTCACCCAGACGGGCGACCTGCTGAGCAGCAACGGTTCGACGCTGAGCACCAGCGGCCTCACCGGCCTGCCCGTCGTCGGGCCGACGGTCGCCGGCGTCGCCGACGCGGTCGATCCCGTCAGCAACGCCCTCGCCAATGTCAGTGTGTTGAACACCTCGACGGGTTCGCCCAGCGTGACGCCGCTGATCAGCGCCAACGTGCTGAGCACGACGCCGCAGGCGAATTCCCCGGTGCAGGTCGGCGTGCTGTCGAACGGGCAGGTGGTTCAGCTCAAGGCGGGCTCGCTCAACACGGCGACGCTGCCGGTGGCCTCGACGCTGCTGGCGACGGCGAACCAGAGCCTGGGCGGCGCCGCCGGCGGCGGGGTGGACACGCTGGCCAACGGCGCCGGCAACGTGCCCGTGCTGGGCGGGGCGGTGAAGGGCGCGCTGGTGACGGCGAGCAACGCGATCGGCGGCACGAGCACGCCGGGCGGCACGTCGCTTGGCCAGACGCTGACGAACCTGACGGGTTCGGCATCGGGTGCGCTCGGCACCGGCGCGGCGACGCTGACCGGCGCCACCGGCACGGCGATCGGCTCGCTGCCCTCGACCTCGCCGCTGGGCGGCTTGACCGGCACCGGCCTTGGCACGGTGACCGGCGTGGTCGGCCAGGTGATCAACACGGCGACCGGCGCCCTGCCCACCGGCGGCTCGACCACCAGCGCCACCGGCGCGCTCGCGCCGCTCACCGGCACGCTCTCCACGGTGACCGGCGCGCTGCCCACCGGCGGCTCGACCGGCGGGGCCGCGACCGAACTGGCGCCGACCGCCAGCACGCTGACGAGCGCGCTGACCGGCGCGCTGGGGAGCGCCAGCGGCGGCTCAAGCCCGCTGGCGCCCGTGACAGGCGTCCTCTCGACAGCGACAAGCCAGCTCTAAGTCTGGAAGAGGGCGGCGGCGCAAGCTGCCGCCCTTGCTGTCTCTGCATGTGATCTGGGATCGGGCGGCTTGCGGACGGGACTGTGAGAACAAAAATGACGGGTACTTTCGGGGCGCGACGCGGGACCCGCGGCGCGGTGGGCCTTGGCGTGCCGGCGATACTGCTGCTGGCCGGCCTGGCACCGGCGGCGCGGGCGCAGCTGGCGCCGCATATCATCAACCAGAACGAGCTCGGGCAGAGCGTGCGGCTGCCCAACCTGGCGAAGGAGCAGGTGCCGAAGCAGAAGCCGCCGACGCCTTCGGTGTCGGGCATCTCGCCGTTCGTGCTGCGCGGGGTGCGGGTCGAGGGCGCCACGACGCTGCCGGCCGCCGCGGTGGCGGCGACCTGGCGGGGGATGGTCGGGCATCGCGTCGGCAGCGCGCAGCTTTCGGCGATCCTGATCGCGATCGGGCGGCTGTGCCAGCATCAGGGGCTGGCGCTCTATTCGGTGTCGCTGCCGCAGCAGAACTTCGCCGGCGGCCAGGTGGTCGTGCGGGTGATCGAGGGGCATGTCGGCGCGGTCACGATCGAGGGCAACACGAAGGGCGCGAGCCTTGGGCTGCTGAAGCATTACGCGGCGCGGATCGTCGCGGACCAGCCGCTGCACCGGGCGACGCTGGAGCGGAACCTGCTGCTGATGCAGTCGATTCCCGGCCTCAAGGTGGGCAGCGAGCTGCGGCCGATGCCGGGGCAGCCCGGGGTCGTGCGGCTGCTGCTGGGGATTCATCGCCGGACGGTGGAGGCGGGGTTCGACGTGAACAATGCCGGCGACCGCCAGCTCGACATCGTGCAGGGCACGGCGAACGTGACGGTGAACGGGCTGTTCCGCCAGGGCGAGCGCGACCAGCTGGTGTTCGGCGCGCCGGCGAGGATCCGCCGCTACCAGTATTACGGGATCGTGCATCAGGAGCCGATCGGGACCAACGGGACGACCGTGACCGTCACGATGGGCGAGCTGATCACCCATCCGGTCGGGGCGATCAATTCGGGGACGGCGCAGATCGCGAGCGTGCGGCTGTCCGACCCGCTGATCTATACGCAGACCCGGCAGCTCGATGCCTCGGTGGAGGCGGACTACCTGAACAGCAACGAGGCGCTGCTCGGGCAGACGGCGGTCTCGGAGCGGACGCGGACGTTGCGGGAAGGGCTGATCTTCGCGCGGGCGGGGGACTGGAACGGGATCGACAGCGGGTCGTTCACGGTGAGCGAGGGGATCAACGCGCTGGGGGCGCGGCGCGGCAGCCTCGCCTATGGCGGGCCGGGCTTCACCAAGTTCGACGTGAGCCTGGTGCGGCTGCAGGCGCTGCCGAAATCGTTCTTCCTCACCGTGCGGGCCAACGCCCAGTACGCGCTGAACCATCTGCCGGGGAGCGAGCAGTTCCTGTTCGGCGGCAGCGAGTTCGGCCGGGCCTATCCGGCGGCGGTGATGGCGGGCGATAGCGGGATCGAGATGTCCGCCGAGCTGAGCCACAAGCTGCCCTTGCTCCAGCACGTCGCGCCGAAGCTGATCTCGGGGCTGGCGGCGTTCGGCTATGCCGACTGGGGCCGGATCTGGAACCGGCAGACGATCTACCAGTATCCGGTGGATACCGGCGCATCGGCCGGCGGGGGCGTGCGGATGCTGCTGCTGCGCCATTTCGAGCTGACGCTCGGCGCCGGCAACGAGCTGGTGAAGCCGCGCGAGGCGGCGAAGCTGGAGCGCTGGCGCTTCCTCTTCGCCGTCTCGGGCCGGTTCTGACCCCACGGCCCCGTCGCTAGGGCGGGGCCGGGATCGCGATCAGAGCATCATCTGATCGGATGGAGTGCTCAGTGCTGGGCTTCGAGCTGGTGGATCCGGTTCAGCTGATGCTGGAAGACCGCCCGGCCGCCGGACTGCGCGGATGAGGCCGAGGCGGAGGTCAGTTGCGCCTGGCCGGACGGGCCGGCGACATCCGCGCGGGCGGCGAGCGGCGCCAGGGCGGCCAGCATGGTCAGGGCGGTGACGGCGATTGCAAAAGTACGCATCGGAAAACTCCTTGTTCATGTCGCGGGGATCGATCCCCGCCTTGGCTCCGGAGGTGGCGATGCGGCGGCGGCGGCGGAACGTGCCGGTTCAGGCTAAGTCTCATGCCGTTTACGCATGGAACGGGGCGCGGGTCAGTGCCCGTCGTGGTCGTCGTCATGGTCGCCATCGTGGTCGCCGGCGCGATCTCCATCGTGATCGTCGTCGTCGAACCGGTCGTCATCGTCGGCATGCTCGTCGTCCGGGGCATAGTCCGGGTATTGATAGATGGGGCCGTAGGCCGGACCGTAGCCGGCGCCGTAACCGTAGGGCGCGCCGTAGCCGAAGGATGGCGGGGCATAATAGGCGGAGCCGCCATACGGCGCGCCGGCGGTCGTGGTGCAGCCGGCCAGGCCGAGGACGGCGATGCCGAGCGCGGCCAGGATGAGCGCGGGAGCGAAAGGCGCGATCCTGTCCATGTCCGGCAGATTGGTCCGGCGGGGGCGGAGTCCAGAGCCGCCACATCAATCCTGCTTGAGCGGACGCGCGGGGCCGGGTTGCGGAATTATATTGTTTTGTAAACGTAACGATAAGGGCGTGCCGGGATGCGGCTGCTCAGGCGCGAAACGCGGCGGCGCGGGGCGGGCGGACGCGCGGGCGG
>JAJZFF010000261.1 GCA_021805485.1 Pseudomonadota bacterium | reverse complement strand
ACTGTGAGCGACAACATCGTCTCCATCATGATTCAAATTATGGGCGCGCGATGACGGCACGACAAGCAAGCCAGCGGCTGCCGCGGACGCTGCGGGGGGGCGCGCTCGCGGCCGGCCTGCTGCTCACCCTCGCCGCGCCGGGCTACGCCGCCGATCTCGACGCCGCCCAGGTGCGCGCCGCGCTCGCCGCTGCCGCGCCGGGCCACCCCGCCGATTTCTCCCATCTCTCCCTCGCCGGGCTGGATCTCAG
Organism: Pseudomonadota bacterium; assembly: GCA_021805485.1. The sequence continues at coordinate 7,650 of JAJZFF010000261.1, read as the reverse complement.
CCGTCTCAATCTCTCCGGGGCCGACCTCGCCGGGGCCGACCTCTATGCGACCAAGCTGGAGGATGCCGATCTGCACGGCGCCAACCTCGCCGGCGCCAATCTGGCTCTGGCCTGGGTGATCCGCGCCAATTTCACCGGCGCCAACCTGCAGGGCGCCATGGTCAGCGCCATGGTCGTCGCCTCCGGGCTGGAGACGAACCCGGCCGAGGCGCCGATCTTCGCCGGCGCGGATTTCTCCGCCGCCCGCGTCCAGGGCCATTTCGCCGGCTTCGATTTCCGCGGCGCGAAATTCATCGGCACGCACGCCGCCGCCGACATGCGTAACCAGTCGATGGGGCTGATCCACGCCGATTTCGCCGGCGCGCACATGGAGGGCGCGGATTTCAGCCACGCCGAGCTCGGCCGCGCCTCCTTCGCCTTCGCCCATCTCCAGGGCGCGCGCTTCCTTGGCGCCGACCTCTTCATGGCCGATTTCTCCGGCGCCGACATCGCCGGCGCGGACTTCACCGGCGCTCAGTTCGATAAGGCCGCGTTCGACGGCGTCCGCGGGCGCGAATCCGCCGTCGGCCTGCCGCCCGCCCTGGCGGGCTCCGGCCCCGCGGCGAGCGCAGAGCCCGCCCTCCCGGAGCACTGAACGGCGCGGAACCGATTGGACCGGCGCGCCCGCGCGTGCTACTGGCGCGGCCATGGCAGAACCGCTGATCGTCATTCTCAACGGCCCCAACCTCAACCTGCTCGGGCTGCGCCAGCCGGAGATCTACGGCTCGGCGACGCTGGACGACGTCGAGGCCCTTTGCGCCGAGGCCGCCGAGGCGCTCGGCCTCGCCATCGACTTCCGGCAGACCAACGGCGAGGGCGAGCTGATCTCCTGGGTGCAGGAGTGTCGCGGCCGGGCGCAGGGCATCGTCATCAACCCGGCCGGCTATACCCACAGCTCGGTCGCGCTGATGGACGCGCTGCTCGCCGTGGAATTGCCCGTGATCGAAGTGCATATCAGCAACATCCACCGCCGCGAGGAATTCCGGCACCACTCCTTCGTGTCGCGCGCGGCGACCGGCGTGATCTGCGGCCTCGGCGTGCGCGGCTACGCGCTGGCGCTGACCGCGATGGCCGGGCTGCTCGATCAGGCCGGGGTGCTGGATGCCGATTGACAGGAAAGTGACAGGCCCGCGATGAGCCAGGTACCCTTCGACCCCGCCGCCATCCGTCAGCTCGCCGCGATCCTGACCGAAACCGGCCTGACGGAAATCGAGATCGCCGAGAAGGACAGCCGCATCCGCGTCGTCCGCGCGCTCGCTCCGGCGCCGGCCCCGGCCGCGCTCGCCACCGCTGCCGCGCCCATCGCCGCCCCGGTGATGGCCTCGCCCACCAACGAGCCGGCCGCGCCGGACCCGGGCGCGGTGCCGAGCCCCATGGTCGGCGTCGTCTATCTCAGCCCCGAGCCCGGGACGGCGCCCTTCATCACCGTCGGTCAGACGGTCACGGCCGGGCAGACCCTGCTGCTCATCGAGGCGATGAAGACCTTCAACCAGATCAAGGCGCCGCGCGCCGGCACCGTCACCCGTATCCTGGTCAGTTCCGGAGCGCCGGTGGAATACGGCGAGCCGCTCCTGATCCTGGAATAGAAGCGTGTTCCAGAAAATCCTCATCGCCAATCGTGGCGAGATCGCGCTGCGCGTCCAGCGCGCCTGCCGCGAACTCGGCATCCCGACCGTCGCCATCCATTCCACCGCCGACGCCGATGCGATGCACGTCCGACTCGCCGACGAGAGCGTCTGCATCGGCCCGCCGCCGGCGCGCGAGAGCTATCTCAACGCCGCCTCGATCCTGTCCGCAGCCACCATCACCGGGGCCGACGCGATCCACCCCGGCTACGGGTTTCTCTCCGAGAACGCCGATTTCGCCGAGATGGTCGAAGCCCACGGCCTGGCCTTCATCGGCCCCTCGCCGGCCCATATCCGCATGATGGGCGACAAGATCGAGGCCAAGTCCGCAATGGCCGCGCTCGGCGTGCCGCTGGTGCCGGGCTCGGACGGCGCGGTGAGCGACCTCGACGCGGCGCGGCGCATCGCCGCGGCGATCGGCTACCCGGTGCTGGTCAAGGCCGCCGCCGGCGGCGGTGGGCGCGGCATGAAGGTCGCCAACGACGCCGACGAGATCGAGGAAGCCTGGCGCACCGCACGCACCGAGGCGCGCGCCGCGTTCGGCAACGATGCCGTCTATCTCGAGAAATATCTCGACCGGCCGCGCCACATCGAACTCCAGGTGCTCGCCGACGGGCGCGGCCAGGTCGTGCATTTCGGCGAGCGCGACTGCAGCCTCCAGCGCCGCCATCAGAAGCTCGTCGAGGAAGCCGGCTCGCCGGCGCTCAGCGCCGCTGAACGCGACGCGCTCGGCGCGCGTGCCACCTCGGCGCTGGCGAAGATCGGCTACCGGAACGCCGGAACGCTGGAATTCCTCTACCAGGACGGCCAGTTCGCCTTCATCGAGATGAACACCCGCCTGCAGGTCGAGCATCCGGTGACGGAAATGGTCTGCGGCATCGATCTGGTCCGCGAGCAGATCCGGATCGCCGCCGGCCAGGAGCTGGGCTACGGCCAGTCCGACATCCGCTTCACCGGCCACGCCATCGAATGCCGCATCACCGCGGAAGATCCCGAGACCTTCGTGCCGACACCCGGCCGCGTCACCGCCTTCCATCCGCCCGGCGGGCTGGGCGTGCGGGTCGATTCCGCGCTCTATGCCGGCTACCGCGTGCCGCCGCACTATGACAGCCTGGTGGCGAAGCTGATCGTGCACGCGCCGACCCGTGACCAGGCGATCGCACGGCTGCGTCGGGCGCTGGCCGAGTTCGTCGTCGTCGGCATCAAAACCACCTTGCCGCTACACCAGCGCATCGTCGAAGATGTCGGGTTCCAGCGTGGCGACTAACACGATCCACTGGCTGGAGCGCTTCGTCGCCGGCCACTAGTGGTTGACCGGTTCGCAAGGATCACAATGCGTCGAAGCACGCGTCTGATTTCATGAGCCGATTCAGCCAACGCCCGGAGCAGGCGTTGGCATCGGACCATTCGACACCGAGGGGGAACAAACCGTCCATGAGCACCATCAGCATTGAAGCCACCGACGGCTCCGGCCGTTTCTCGGCTTTCGTCGCCGAGCCCGCGCGCAAGCCGGCCGGCGCCGTCGTCGTGATCCAGGAGATTTTCGGCGTCAACGCGGCGATGCGCGAGACCTGCGCCTTCCTCGCCGATCTCGGCTTCATCGCCGTCTGCCCGGACCTGTTCTGGCGCATCGAGCCGGGCATCGATCTCACCGACAAGACCGAGGCCGAGTGGAAGCGCGCCTTCGAGCTGTTCCAGGGGTTCGACCAGGCCAAGGGGATCGAGGACCTCAAGGCGACCCTCGCGGCGGCGCGCAAGCTTCCGGGCTGCAACGGCCGCGCCGGGACCATCGGCTACTGCCTCGGCGGCCGGCTCGCCTTCATGATGGCCGAGCAGTCCGACGCCGACGTCAACATCTCCTACTACGGCGTCGGGCTCGACAGCCTGATCGGCGAGCTCGACGCGTTGCGCGCGCCCCTGGTCGTGCACATCGCCGACCGCGACGAGTATTTTCCCGCCGAGGGTCGGGCCAAGGTCGATGCCGCGGTGCGCGGGAACCGGCTGGTGCATGCCTATCACTACGACGCGGACCACGCCTTCGCCCGCGTCAAAGGCGTGCACTGGGACGGGCGCTCGGCGGCGATCGCCAATGGCCGCAGTACCGAGGCGCTCGTCGCCGCGCTGGGCTGACACGAAGGTTGGGCTGACACCAAGGCAAGGAGGGGTCGATGTTCATTTCGCTCGATGATCTCGCCGCACGCGTCCCCGATGGCGCGCTGGTGGCCCTGCCGCCGGACAACTCCCTGACCCCGAGCGCGCTCGCCCGCGCGCTGGTGCGGCGCGGGGTGCGCGGGCTGCGCCTCGTCGGCGTCCCGGTCTCGGGCTACGCGACCGACCTCTTGATCGGCGCCGGCTGCGTCGCCGAACTCGATACGAGCGCGGTGACGCTGGGCGAGGCGGGTGGCGCGCCGCGCTTCCTCGCCGCGCTGGCCGCCGGCGAGATCGTGCTGCGCGACGCCACCTGCCCGGCGATGCACGCGCGGCTGCAGGCCGCCGAGAAGGGCGTGCCCTTCATCCCGATGCGCGGCGTGCTCGGCAGCGACCTGCTGGCCCACCGGCCGGACTGGATGGTGATCGACAACCCGTTCAGCGCGACCAGGGACCCGATCCTGCTACTGCCGGCACTGGCCCCCGATGTCGGCATTTTCCATGCCGCCATGGCCGACGACGAGGGCAATGTCTGGGTCGGACGGCGGCGGGAGTTGGCGACGCTGGCGCATGCTTCCCGGCGCGTGCTGGTGACGGCGGAGCGGCGCGTTGCCGGCAACCTTCTGGCCGACGAGAAGCTGGCGCCGGGCGTCATTTCCGGCACCTATGTCGAGGCGGTGGCGCTGGCCCCCCGCGGCGCCTGGCCGATCGGGCTGCTCGACGACTATCCCACCGACGCCGAGCACCTTCTCGCCTATGCGCGCGCGGCCCGCACCAGGGAGGGGTTCGCAGCCTATCTCGCCGAGCATGTCGCCCCGGCGATCGCGGCGGCGGCGGAATGACCCCGACACTGGAGGAACGGCTCGCCGTCTCGCTGGCGCGGCTGATCCTCGACCCCGCCGCGCCGCCCGCCCGCCACATCGCCGTCGGCGCGGCCAGCCCGATCCCGGCGGCGGCCTGCTGGCTGGTCAAGCTCTCGGGTCATCCGGTGCGGCTGTCACTGCTGCACCGCGAGGAGGCGAACCCGTTCTCCGAGGGCACGTGCGAGCTCTTCGACCTGACCGCGCAGGGCCGTATCGACCTCTTCTTCCTTGGCGGCGGCCAGATCGACGGCGCCGCCAATATCAATCTGCTCGGCACCGGCGAATGGCCGGCGGCCGGAGCCCCGTTCCGCGGCGTGCGCTTCCCCGGCAGCTTCGGCTCGGCTTTCATGTACATGATGACCCCGCGCACCATCCTGTTCCGCGAGGAACACTCGCCGCGGGTGCTGGTGCCGCGGGTGGACTGGATCTCCGCCGCCGGCGTTTCGCCGCCGGAGGTGTTCCGCCGCGGCACGGCGCAGGCGCTGCTCACCGCGCGCTGCGTCTTCCGCTTCGACCCGGCCCGGGCGCGCTTCGCCCTCGACTCCGTCCATCCCGGCGAGAGCCTGGCCAGCGTCCGGGCGGCGACCGGGTTCGATTTCGACGCACCGGGCGCGGTGCCGGAAACGCCGGCGCCGACGGGGGACGAACTCGCGCTGCTCCGCGGCCCGGTTGCCGCCGAGATGCGCGCGACCTATCCCGGCTTCTGCGCCCGCGTCTGGGGCAGGGCCTGAAGAGGACAAGAGCCATGGACGTCACGCAAGGTGGCCAGGAGCCTTCGGGCAAGGCGCTCGCCACCTCCCCGGGGGCCCTCGCCGGGCTTCGGGTCATCGACCTTACCCGCGTGCTCGGCGGGCCGTACTGCACCATGATCCTCGCCGATCACGGCGCCGAGGTGATCAAGCTGGAGCCGCCGCAGGGCGACGAGGTGCGCGACTGGGGTCCGCCCTTCCTCGACCATGGCGACGGCACCCGCGACGCCAGCTACTTCATCGGCGTCAACCGCAACAAGCAGTCGGTCGGGCTCGACATCGGCACCCCGGAAGGGCGCGATGTGCTGCTGCGCCTGCTCGCGGGCGCCGACGTGCTGGTGGAGAATTTCAAGCCCGGCAGCCTGGAGAGATGGGGCATCGGCTACGAACAGACGCTGGCTGCCCGCTTCCCGCGCCTGATCCATTGCCGCGTCTCCGGCTTCGGCGCCGAGGGGCCGCTCGGCGGGCTCCCGGGCTACGACGCCATCCTCCAGGCGATGACCGGGCTGATGAGCATCAATGGCGATCCGACCACCGGCCCGCTGCGGCTCGGCACCCCGGTGGTGGATCTCGCCACCGGCCTCTACGCCGCCATCGGCATCCTGATGGCGCTGCATGAGCGCGGCGGCTCCGGTCGGGGCCAGTTCGTCGACATGACGCTGCACGATTGCGGCATGGCGCTGTTGCATCCCCAGGCCGCCAACTATCTGCTGAACGGCCGGCGCCCGGTGGCGACCGGCAATCCGCATCCCAATCTCGCGCCCTACGAGAAGTTCCGCACCGCGACCGGCGAGATTTTCCTTGCCGCCGGCAATGACGGGCAGTTCCGCCGCCTCTGCGCCGAACTCGGCCTGGCCGAACTCGGCACCGACCCGCGCTTCGCCACCAACGCCGACCGCCTCACCAATCGCGGCGAGCTGGCCGCCCGCTTCGCTACCGCGCTCGCCGCGGAGGACGGTCACGCCCTCGCGCTGCGCCTCCTGCGCGCCGGATTGCCCGCCGGGCCGGTGCTGGCGGTGGACGAAGCGCTCGCCGCGCCGCACACGGCGGCGCGCGCGATGCTGACCGAACTCGGCGCCTATCGCGGCCTCGGCACGCCGATCAAGCTCTCGCGCACGCCTGGCGGCACGCGCGCCGCGCCGCCGCGCTTCGCCGAGCACAGCGAGGCGGTGCTGGCACGCAATGGCTTCACCGCCGAGGACATCGCCGCCCTGCGCCGCGCCGGTGTGCTGCCGGACGCCCGCCGACGCTGAGATGGACGCCGGCCCCCTGGCCCGCGCCGCGTCCCGTTCGGACACCCAAGCCGGAGGCGACTGGCCCACGCTCGGCTTCCCCGCGCCGGCGTGGTGGGTGTTCGACCCGGCCTGGTATGTCCGCGCCTATCCCGAGGTCGTCGATCTGCTCATCGAGCCTTCGCCGACGGCGCTGCGCGCCTTCTATCTGCTCGAAGGCCAGGGCCGTGGCCACTCGCCGAACATGTTCTTCGACGAGAGCTTCTACCTCGCCCGCCACAGCGCGGTGCGCGCGCGCGTCGCGCGGGGCGAATTCCGGTCCGGCTTCGCACACTATTGCGCCGAGGGCTGGGCGGAGCTGGCGCCGCACTGGCTGTTCGACGTCGCCTATTACGCCGCGCAGCTCGGCGATACGACGCTCGCCGAGCTGAACGCGCGCGGCTTCGTCAACCATTACGACGAATATCTCCGCGCCGGCGCCGCCGCCGGCCGCAGCGGGCATCTGCTGTTCGACCCGGCCCAGTTTCGTGCCGCCCACCCGGAGTCGGACCCGGCGGAACCGGCCTTCCTCGCCTATCTTCAGCGGCTGCACGCCGGCGGCGATGAGCCGCGCTGCTCGGTCCATTTCGCTCCCGCGTGGTACCGGCGCACCTATCCCGAGGCGGCGCGGGCGATCGCGGCGGGCGCGGCGCACGGCGCCCTGCACCATTATCTCTGCGAGGGCGCCGGGGCCGGGCTCGACCCGCTGCCCGATTTCTCCGAGCGGTTCTACCGCGCCGCCAACGACGATGTCGGCGCGGCGCTGGCCGCCGGCACGCTCGCCAGCGGCTACGAGCATTTCCTCCATCACGGCGTGTTCGAATTCCGCGCGCCCGCTCCCTCGGTCGATCTCGCCGCCTACTGGCAGAGCGCCCCCGCGGCGCGCCGCGCCATCGCCACGGGGCGGGCGCGCGACCTGTTCACCTACCTGCTGATGACCGCGCCGAGCGTCGCC
>JAJZFF010000458.1 GCA_021805485.1 Pseudomonadota bacterium | reverse complement strand
TTCCATGATCGCCGCCAGCTCGTCGGCGAAGGCCGGCTCGAAGGCGGCGAGGCCGGGCTGGGTCATGCCGATCGCCGGCGTGCCGATCGACTGGTGCGCCCCACCCTCCGGCGCGAGGGTGACGCCGGAGGGCGTGCCGACCAGCAGGAAGCGGGCATCCTGGTAACAGGCGTAGTTCAGCGCATCGAGCCCGCGGGCGATGAACGGATCGTAGACGGTGCCGATGGGGATCAGGCGGCGGCCGAACAGCGAACGGGCGAGGCCGGCGGCGGCGAGCAGCAGCATCAGGTTGGTCTCGGCGATGCCGAGTTCGAGATGCTGGCCCTCGGGCGCGAAATCCCAGCGCGCGGTCGAGGGGATTTTCTCGGCGCGGAACAGGTCCGCCATCGCCTCGCGGGCGAACAGGCGGCGGCGGTTCACCCAGGGGCCGAGCGAGGTGGTGCCGGTGACGTCGGGCGAGGTGGTGAGAATGCGCGACGCGAGCGCGCTGTCGCCACGGGCGAGATCATCAAGAATGCGGCCGAAGGCGGCCTGGGTGGAGATCTCCCGCTCGCCGGGTGAAGCGAGGGCGGGGACCGGCAGGTGCGCATCGTCGTGCCGGCGGCGGCCGGCGGCGAAGAAGGGCACCGCATCGAGCCACGCGCGGAAGCCCTCCACGTCCGCCACCGCGGCGAAACGCTCCCATTCCTCGCCCTGCCCCACCCCCATGTGGCGCTGCCAGGCCCGCATCTGCTCGACCGTCATCACCCCGCCGTGATTGTCCTTGTGCCCGGCGATCGGCGTGCCCCAGCCCTTGATCGTGTAGGCGAGGAAGCAGGTCGGGCGGTCGTGATCGATGGCGGCGAAGGTGTCCGCCATGGTCTGCACGCAGTTGCCGCCGAGATTCTCCATCAGCGCGGCCAGCTCGGCATCGCTGCGCCGGGCGATCAGCGCCGAGACCGCGCCCTGGTCGCCCAGCTCGTCGAGCAGGCGCTTGCGCCAGGCGGCGCCGCCCTGGAAGGTGAGTGCCGCGTAGCGCTGGTTGGGGCAGGAATCGATCCAGCGTCGCAGCGCCTCCCCGCCCGGCTCGTCGAAGGCCGCGCGCTGCAACGCGCCGTATTTGATCCGCACCACGTCCCAGCCGAACGCCTCGAAGATCTTCTCGATGCGCTGCCACAGCCCCTCGCGCGCCACCCCGTCGAGCGACTGGCGGTTGTAGTCGATCACCCACCACACATCGCGCAGCCCGTTCTTCCACCCTTCCTGGAGACATTCGTGGATGTTGCCCTCGTCGATCTCGGCATCGCCCATCAGCGCGACCATACGGCCGCGCCGCACATCCCGCCCCCATTGCTTCGCCGCGATATAGTCCTGCACCAGCGCGGCGAAGGAGGTGATGGCGACGCCGAGCCCGACCGATCCGGTGGAAAAATCGACGTCGTCATCGTCCTTGGTGCGGCTCGGATAGCTCTGGGTGCCGCCGAAGCCGCGGAAATTCCCGATCCGCTCGCGCGTGGTGTTGCCCATCAGATATTGCATCGCGTGGAACACCGGGGCGGCGTGCGGCTTCACCGCGACGCGGTCCTCCGGACGCAGCGCGGTGAAATACAGCGCCGCCATGATGCCCACCATCGAGGCGGAGGAGGCCTGGTGCCCGCCGGTCTTGATCCCGTCCACCTTCGGCCGGAGGTGGTTGGCGTTGTGGATCATCCAGTGCGACAGCCAGAGCAGGCGCTGTTCGGCGGTTTTCAGATGCGGCGTCATTCGCGGTCTCCCGGCGTGAGGGCGGTGCGCCGAGTCTAGGCGGGCGGGCGGAGCGAATCCTTGCGATTCGCGCGGCCCAGGGCAATATCGTGGCGATAGTCTGCAAGGAACCGCGCCATCATGGTGAAATCCGGCACGATCGACGATTTCGATAGGGAGATCCTGTCCGCCCTGCGGAGCGACGCGCGGATCTCCATGCTCGACCTCGCCGAGCGGGTCGGGCTGAGTGCGACCCCGGTGGCCCGCCGCGTGCGCCGGCTGGAGCGCGAGGGCATCATCCGCGGCTATACCGTGATGATCGACGAGTCGGCCCTCGGCTTCGACGTGTCGGTGTTCGTCTCGGTCAAGCTCGACAAGCAGGTGGACGACGCGCTGGTGCGCTTCGAGGCGGCCATCGCCTCGTTCCCCGAGGTGGTCGATTGCTGGCTGATGACCGGCAACCGCGACTACCTGCTCCGGGTGGTGACGACGAGCCTCGCCGCGTTCGAGCAGTTCCTGGTCGGGCAACTGACGCGGGTGCGCGGCGTCGCCTCGATCGAGAGCTCGATCCCGCTGCGCCGGGTCAAGGCCGGGGTGTCGCGCTCGGCCTGACCGGCCAGCCCGCGTTCAGGCGCTCGCCGCCAGGGCGGGCGCGGCGGCCGGATCGAACGGACGATCGGGCACCCGCCCCGTCATCTGCAGCCAGTCCGTCACGCCCGCGGCGGGAATCGGACGGCTGAACAGATATCCCTGAACGCTGCCGACGCCCCGCTCCACCAGGTTGCGGTTCTGTTCCGGCGTCTCGACGCCTTCGGCCGTCACCTGCAGCCCGAGCGCGCGGGCGATCGAGAGGATCGCCTCGATCGTCGCATAGCCGTTGCGCCCGGCGTCGCGCACGAAGGACTGGTCGATCTTGATCACGTCGATCGGCAGGTTGCCGAGGAAGGACAGCGACGAGAAGCCGGTGCCGAAATCGTCGAGCAGGATTCCCACGCCCATCTGCCGCAGCCTGTCGAACAGCGGCGCCGACCGGTCGGCGTCGTGCAGGAACATCGTCTCGGTGATTTCGATCTTCAGGCGCGATGGCGGCAGACCCGAAACCGCCAGCGCGTGCTCGACGTCATCGAGCAGGCTGCCGACCAGCACATGCGAGACCGAGATGTTGACGGTGACGGCGATCGAGGGGTCCGGCCAGCCGGTCGCCGCGCGGCACGCCTCTTCCAGCACCCAGCGGCCGATCCGCTCGATCTGCCCGCTCTGCTCGGCGACCGGGATGAACGTCGCCGGGCTGACCGCGCCGCGCACGGGGTGATTCCAGCGCAGCAGCGCCTCGAACGCCGTGCAGGCGCCCGTCCGCGCGTCGATGATCGGCTGGAACACCAGGCGGAACTGATCCCCCTTGATGGCGTCCCGCAGGCCCTGTTCGAGGTCGTAGCGATCCGCCATGTCATCGGCGAGAACCGGGTCGAAGCGCTTGGCCCGGCTCTTGCCCTCGCGCTTCGCCGCATACATCGCGACATCGGCGGCGCGGATCACGCTGTCGGCGGTATCGCCATTGTCGGGATAGAGCGCCACCCCCACCGAGGCCTCGACCCGGCAGACATCCGCGCCCACCGTGATCGGCGTCTTGATCGCCTCGATCAGCCGTTCGGCATGGCGGAGCGCCTCCTCGCCGCCGCAGTCCGGCAGGGCGACGAGGAACTCGTCGCCGCCCCACCGCGCGACGTCCCCCGTCGCGCCGATCACCCGGGCGACGCGCTCGGCGGTTTGCCGCAGAACCTGGTCCCCCATCTCGTGGCCGCGCAGGTCGTTGATCTGCTTGAAGCTGTCGAGATCGATGAACAGCAGCGCGACCCGGCCGGGCGCCCCCACCGAACCCTCCGCGCGCCCGGCGAGGCGGGCGGTGAAGGTCGGGCGGTTGTAGAGCCCGGTCAGCGGATCGGTCGAGGCGAGCCGGCTCAGGGCCGCCGCGTAGCGCTCGCGCTCGGCCACCTCGTGCGCGAGCCGACCGGTCCGCTCGCACACCCGGCGCTCCAGGCTCTCGTTGGCGTCCGCGAGGTCGCTCTTCATCGCTTCGAGATGAACCCTCTCCTGCTCGGAGCGCAGCGTCAGCACCTGGTTCGTGCGCATCAGGCGCAAGCCGCGCAGCACCGTCCGCGACGTGGTCCGGGCGAAGAAGAACGACGAGATGTAGCCGACGATGCCGATCACCGCGAATTTCTGCCCGCCCGGCTGATACGCGATCAGGGTCTCCGCAACCCCCGGCAGCAGGACGGCGGTGCAATAGGTCACGATCAGCGGAAAGCTGGCGCTCAGGACGGTGACGCTCCCCCCCGCCATGCCGAAACACACCATGAACGCATACGCCCGCTCGACGACGGCGAGATGCGGAAAGAAGAAGATCGGGAAACTGCCGAGCAGCAGGGCCAGGGTCGACGTGCCGAGCCCGAAGCGGCGGATCATCTTCCGGCCGTCGAAAGGCTTCCGGCGGACCCGGGGAAACAGGATGAAGATGTCGACGGAGCGGATCGCGGAAACGAGGACGATGGCGGCGAACCAGGCCAGCAGGGCGGACCACTCGCCCGGCGCCTGCACGAGGAGGATGAGCAGGAACGACACCGCGACCGTGACGAACACGCTGCCGCCGCCCAACGAATAGAGCAGTTCGGCACGATCCCTCTCGATCAGCTCCTCCAGTTCGGGATCGGCTGTTTCGTCAGGCTCTGATCGCTTGGGCTTACGCATGTGAATTCCCGACAGGGGATCGGCTTGACGATCCGGCGCCATACTCGCGGACCGGCGGACCCCCTTGCGGCGCCCGCCACTCCCTCACGCGCCTTAAGCACGGCAATTCTTAATGGATCGTTATGAAATCCCGGGGCATATCAGGGATGACCTGCCCGCTGACCGGCCGCTCGAAGCGCGTCTCCGGCCGGAACACCCACATCCCGCGTCCTGCCGGATTGCCGTCCGATCGGTGGTAGTTTAACGATAAATCTCAACTTGGGAGAGGTGGGCCTCTTTTGCTATGCCGATGATAGCGCAACCAACGGCCGCCCGGCCGCAAGAGCAAAATTTGATCCCGACGCCACGTCAATACGGAGGAAACCGATGAGTTCAAGCACAGGAGCGGCGGAGGTGGGCATGACCCGCTGGTTCCGCCTCATTCCCATCGCGATGATCGTCTACATCATCTCGTTCATGGACCGCACCAACATCGCCTACGCCTTTTCGGGAATCGGCCACGATTTCCACATCACCAAGGCGGACGAAGGCACCGCGGGCGGCATCTTCTTCGTCGGCTACGTGCTGCTGCAGATTCCCGGCGGCTGGCTGGCCGAACACTGGTCCGCCAAGAAATTCGTCGCCATCATGATCTGCTTCTGGGGGCTGATGGCGCTGGCCTGCGGGCTCGCGCAGAATTTCACCCAGCTCGTGATCTTCAGGTTCCTTCTCGGCGTCGCCGAGGGCGGGATCTGGCCGGCCACGCTGGTGCTGCTGTCGCACTGGTTCCCCGTGCAGGAGCGCGCCCGCGCCTACGGCTTCTGGATCGCCAACCTGGCGATCTCGTCGATCATCACCCAGCCGCTGTCGGGCTTCATCGTCGCCGGCTCGGACTGGCGCACGCTCTTCTTCGTCGAAGGCGCGCTGCCCTTCATCATCGCGCTGCCGCTCTGGCTGATCTTTATCAAGGACCGGCCCGAAGACGCCCACTGGTGCCTGCCCGCCGAGCGCGACTACATCAACCGCTCGCTCGCCCAGGACCGCGCCAACGAACCCGAGCCGGGACCGTTCAGCGACATCTTCAAGTCCGCGACGGTGTGGCGCCTCGTGGTGGTCTATTTCCTCGTGCAGGTCGGCTTCTACGGGCTGAACATGTGGATGCCCACCCTGCTCAAGTCCCTCACGCATGCGGGCTTCGGCGCGGTCGGCCTGATCGCGACACTGCCCTACGTGGTCGCGGGGCTGATGCTCTGGTTCAACGGCTGGTGGGCGGACACCAACCGCCGCTACTCCCGCCACGTCTTCCTGCCCATGACGCTGGCGGCCGTCAGCCTCATCCTGTCGGTGACGGTCGGCGAGGGCATGATCCTGCTGTCCATCTTCTTCCTCTGCCTCGCGATGGGCGGCGCGATGTCCTATGACGGCCCGTTCTGGGCGGCCGCCTCGCGCACGCTGCCCGTCGCCCTGGTCGGCGGCGCCATGGGGCTGATCAACGCGCTCGGCAATCTCGGCGGCTATCTCGGGCCGTTCCTGGGCGGCTATCTCCAGGACAAGACGCACAATTTCTACGCCACGGCGATCCTCTTCGCCATCTCGCTGTTCGCCGCCGGCCTCGTGATGCTGACGATCAGGGTCCGCGAAACGGCCCCGACCGTGCACGGCCCCGCGGTCAGCCCCGCCGAATGAGCCAGTGTCCCGGACACTGGAAAACGATAAGAACAATAGTCTAGCACCAAGCTGACGAAGGCACCGGCCGGTTCCACCCGCGCCGGTGCCACCTCGTCCATCCCCGAACGCCCCTGAACGCGGTCCATCAACACGGTGGACGAACGCCGGACATGACGCGGCGTTCGCGGCCACCGGCCGCCGCCATCGGCCGCGCCCTTCCGGACCACCCGGGCCGCCGGGGGCCAGCGCGCCGGCTCATAGGCTTATGCACAAATGCGATTTGCCGCCGCCCCGGCGTGCTGACTAACGTCCGGTGTCCACTGGAGGTCACCGATGCCGGATACGCCCCTGCGCAACCGCCTCTCCGCGCTTCTCGCCCAGCGTCCGCCCCGGCACACGCTGCCGCAGGCCTTCTACACCGATCCCGAGATCTTCGAGTTCGACCTGCGCGAGATCTACGGCCGCAGCTGGCTGCTCATCGGGCTGGAAACCGAGATCCCCGACCCCGGCAGCTATCTCGCGATGACCATCGGCCGCTCGCCGATCCTCCTGCTCCGCGGGCAGGACGGGGTGCTGCGCGGCTTCTTCAACACCTGCCGCCATCGCGGCGCGCAGATCCTGGCCGATGGCTGCGGCCACGCGCAGCGCCTGCTCTGCCCCTATCACCAGTGGATGTATGACGACACCGGCGCCCTGCGCGGCGCCGGCCGCATGCCGCGCGAGTTCGACAAGTCCGCCCACGGTCTGAACCCGATCCATGTCCGCACCGTCGCCGGCACCGTCTATGTCTGCCTCGCCGCCGAGCCGCCCGAATTCGACGCCTTCCACGACCATCTCGCGCCGATGCTCGCCGGCCACGATCTCGGCAACGCCAAGCTCGCCGCCGAATGCACGCTGTTCGAGCGCGGCAACTGGAAGCTGGTGATGGAGAACGCGCGCGAGTGCTATCACTGCGGCGCCGGCCATCCCGAGCTCGCCCGCTCCTTCCCGACCGACGTGCGCGGCAATTTCAGCACCGCCGGCATGGTCGACCTGCCCGGCTTCATCGCGCGGATGGAGGCGCTCGGCCTGCCCTCCGCCGCGGTGCAGGGCGAATGGTGGCAGGCCTCGCGCTTCCCGCTGCGCGACGGCAACGTGTCGATGACGATGGACGGCACGCCCTGCGTCGCCAAGCCGCTCTGCCACGTCAACGGCGGCGATGTCGGCTCGCTGCGCTGGGCGCTGGAGCCGCACTGCTTCGCCCATGCGGTGGGCGATTTCCTCATCATCTTCTCCGCCCTGCCGCTCGCGCCGCAGGAAACCCTGGTCGTCGCCAAGTGGTATGTCCACAAGGATGCCGAGGAAGGCGTCGACTACACGCGGGACGGGCTGATGCATGTCTGGAACGAGACCAACCTGCAGGACCGCGCGCTGGTCGAGCTGAACCAGCGCGGCGTCAACTCGCTCGGCTACATGCCCGGCCCCTACAGCGAAAACTCGGAGCAGCTCGCCATCGGCTTCACCGACTGGTACGTGAACAGCGTGGCGCGCCGCATCGGCGCGGCGGCGCCGTCCCCGAAGCTGGTCGACGCCTGACGTGGCGGGGCGGCGCGTCGAGACCATCGCGGTCGGCCACGGCTACGATCCGGCCAGGCATAACGGGGCGGCGAAACCGCCCGTCTACATGAGCTCCACCTTCGTCTATCGCGACGCCGCGCACGCCCGCTCGGCGCATGAGGGCTACGCCGCCGGCCGCGCCCCCGACGCGGGCGACGCCGAGGGCTACATCTACGCCCGGCTCGATCATCCGAACCTACAGATGCTG
>JAJZFF010000018.1 GCA_021805485.1 Pseudomonadota bacterium | reverse complement strand
TGGCGGGACTTGAACCCGCACGCCCTGACGGGCAACAGATTTTAAGTCTGCTACGTCTACCATTCCGCCACATCCGCGTGGCGAACCGTTCCTGCCACGGCGCGGGCGCGTCGGGCAAGCGCCCGGCGGGCAGGTCAGAATCCGAACTGCACCTGCCGGCTGTTGCCGCGGGCGAGGTTGCGGTAGCGCGCCATCGCCAGCAGCGGGAAGAACCGTGGATAGCCGTGGTAGCGCAGGTAGAACACCCGCGGGAAACCGACCGCGTTATAGGGCTGTTCGGTCCACGAGCCGTCGTCTTCCTGCACCGATTGCAGCCAGGCGATGCCGCGGGCGACGGCCTCGTGCTCGGCCTGGCCGGCGGCCATCAGGCCGAGCAGCGCCCAGGCGGTCTGCGAGGGCAGGCTTTCGTGATACTCGCCGGGCTTCGCGTGGGCGTAGGTCTCGCAATCCTCGCCCCAGCCGCCATCCGGCCGCTGGCGGGCGAGCAGCCATTCGACGGCGCGGACCATCATCGGATCGTCCTGCGCCACGCCGGCGGCGTTCAGCGCGCAGAGCGAAGACCAGGTGCCGTAGATGTAGTTCGTGCCCCAGCGGCCGAACCAGGAGCCGTCCTGTTCCTGCTCGCGGCGCAGATAGGCGACGCCGCGCTCGATCGCCGGGCGATCTTCCGCGTGGCCGAGCTGGGCGAGGAAGGAGATGCAGCGCGCGGTGACGTCCGCCGTCGGCGGGTCGAGCAGGGCGCCGTGATCGGCGAAGGGGATGTGGTTGAGGTAGTGGAACTCGTTGTCCGAATCGAAGGCGCCCCAGCCGCCGGAGCGGCTCTGCATGCCGAGGATCCATTGCCGGGCGCGTTCCACCGCCTCGCGATGGGCGGGATCGCCGTTGCGGTCGAGGATCATGCCGACCACGGCGGTATCGTCCACGTCGGGGTAGTGCGCGTTGTTGTACTGGAAGGCCCAGCCGCCGGGCGGGGCGTCCGGCTTGCGATAGGCCCAGTCGCCCTTCACGTCGAGGATCTGGCGGGGGATCAGCCAGTCGCAGGCGGCGGCGAGTTGGGCATCGCCGGGGCTGCCGGCCTCGGCGAGGGCGTGGGCGGCCAGCGAGGTGTCCCAGACCGGGGAGAGGCAGGGCTGCACGTAGCTCGCCCCCTCGAAACGGTAGGAGGCATCGGTCACCAGCTTGCGGACCGAGGCCCAGGCCGTCGCGTAATCCGGGTGGTCGGGGCTGTAGCCGAGCGTGTGATACATCATCACCGTGTTGGCCATGGCCGGGTAGATGGCGCCCAGCCCGTCCTCGCCGTTCAGGCGCGGGGTGATGAAGTCGATCGCCGCCTGGATCGCGCGCTTGCGGCTGCGGGCGGGGAAATGCCGCTCGAGCGGGCGCAGCGCCGAATCGATCGCCTTGAACAGGTAGCCCCAGTTCGAGCGGTAGGGGCCGCGGATATAGTCGGTCACCTGATCGGGCGGGGTGACGAACAGCTCGTCGATCCGCACGTTGCGCGGGTTGCGCGCGATGGGGCGCTCGGTCAGCAGCACCAGCAGAGGTGCTATGACGGTGCGCGACCAGTAGCTGATCTTCCAGATGGTGATCGGGAACCAGTCCGGCAGCAGCATGATCTCGACCGGCATGACCGGGCAGGCCCGCCAGGGGACGGCGCCGAACAGCGCGAGCTGGATGCGGGTGAACACATTGGTGCGCGCCGCCCCGCCGCGGGCGAGGATGGCTTCGCGGGCGCGGCGCATGTGCGGGGCGTCCGGGTCGTCGCCGATCGCCTTCAGCGCGAAATAGGCCTTCACGCTGGCCGAAATGTCCATCGCCCCGTCATGGAAGAGCGGCCAGCCGCCGGGATTCTGCGGCGAATTGCCCTGGATGCCGCGCAGGAACACGCCGATGCGCGCTTCAAGCTCGGGGTCGATCCGGTCGAGGAAATGTTCGAGCAGGACGTATTCGGCGGGGATCGTCGCGTCGGCCTCGAGTTCGTAGACGTAATGGCCGTCCGCGCGCTGTTCCGCCGAAAGCCGCGCGTGGGCGCGGCTGATCGCCTGGTCGAGGGCATCGAAATCGAAGGAAATCGTATCGAACATTGCCCCCGTATATGCGATTTTGCTTCGCCGCGCCTAGTATCCTGCGGATAGGGCAGGGCCGGGATGCGGCTTGCGCCGGTCTCCCGCGCCCTGCGGAGCCGTTCAGTCGGGCAGGGTCTGGCCGCGCGTTTCGCGGCCGAAGGGGACGATCAGCAGCCCGATCGCGAAGGCGACGGCGGTGATCGCGACCGGCGTGCCCAGCGTTCCCATGCCCTTCACCGCCCCCGCGAGGATGAAGTTGACCACGGCGCCGGCGAAGCGGCCGATCGAGGTGCAGAAGGCGAAGGCGGTGGCGCGGATTTCGGTCGGATAGAGTTCCGGCAGCCAGAGACTGAACATCGCGAAGTTGCCGCCGCCGAAACCGAGGAAGAACAGGACGGTCAGGAAGGCCGGCAGGGCATGGCCGGCGGGCAGGTAGAACGCCCAGCCGAAGGCGAGGATGATGGTGATGAACATCACCGCGAAATAGATCGAGAGCGTCGGCCGCCGTCCCCAGCGCTCGGCCATGATCGGCAGGGCGATGCAGCCGAGGATGGTGCCGATGGAAAGGATGCCGGTGCCGAAGGAGGCCATGTGGATCGCCGCCTTGATCGGCATGCCGGCGGCCTTCGCGAGGATGATGATCGCGCTCGGTTCATAGACCGCGCCGGCCCAGAGCCCGATGATGGCGACCGTGAGCAGCACCGACATCACGATGGTCTGGCGCCGGTAGGCGGGCGCGAAGATGGCGACGAGGGGATGGGTGTCGCGGCCGGCGTGGTGGCGTTCCCATTTCCCCGTCTCCTTCACGCCGAGCAGGATCAGGATCGAGATGATGACGGGGACCATGCCGCAGAGGAACATCGCCCGCCAGCCCAGGCTTGCGCCCACGGTGAAATTGAGCGCGGCGGCGGCGAAGAAGCCGAAATAATAGCCGGTCTGCAGCAGTCCGGCGCCCATCTTGCGCCGGTCCTCCGGCCACGCCTCGGCGACATAGGTGCCGGCCATCGCCCATTCGCCGCCGATGCCGATGCCGGCGATCAGGCGGAACAGGCCGAGCTCCCAGATGTTTTGCGACAATGCCGCTGCCCCGGTGAAAACCGCGTAGAGCATGATGGTGGCGGCGAGCGCGTTGCGGCGGCCGAACCGGTCGGCGATCGGGCCCCAGAGGAACGAAAAGCCCCAGCCGACCAGAAAGACGGCGAACAGGATGGAGCCGATCTCGCCGATATTCGCCGGGGTGGGCTTGATGCCGGAGCGGGGCAGCAGCTCGGTGAGCGCCGGGGCGAGAACCAGCGCGTAGATCACGCTGTCCATCCCGTCGAGCATCCAACCGAACCAGGCGCCCCAGAACCCGGCGATCTGCTGCCGGTTGAGGCTGGTTCTCGCGCGCGCGCCACCAGGCGCGGCCGTGCCGAAATCGTTCATTCCGTTCCTCCCGCGTGCCGGAATCGGAGATTCCGGCAGAGCTTTCTGTCCAGTTATTTTTTTATGGACGCATGGGAACGATTCGCCAAATCAGCTTTCGGTGGTGATGAGCCCGCGCGTGCGCCGGGCCAGCCAGGACTGGCCCGGCGGCGCCATCAGCTGGTCGACCGCGGCGGCCCGCGCCACCGTTCCGTCGCGCAGATAGGCTTCGTGCCGCGCCTCGATCGCATCGGGATCGTAGAGATAGTTCACCATCACGCCGAACGACTCGGCGACGCCACGCGGACTCGTGTTGCCGAGCCAGTTGATCCGTTCGAGACGCGCGCCATTGCCGAGATGGAAGCGGGCCACCGGGTCGGGCCGGGCCGCGGCCGGAACGCCGTTCGCGCGCCAGGCGCCGGTCAGATAGAGCGCGGCGAGGCGCAGCAGGGGGCCGCGCAACGCCGCGGCGAGCGGCGCTTCGGTCCACCATGGGCGGTCCTCGAGAATCGATTTGAGCAGATTGGCGTCGCCTTCGGCGGAGGTATCGGCCGCCGGGGCGGTGCCGAGCGCACGGCCGATCGCCTCGCGCTCCTCGGCGGCAAGCAGCGGGGCGGAGGGCGAGTCCAGCACCGCGCGGATGGCGCGGCGCAGGCCGGGAACGGGGGACAGGGTCGAGAATTTCCGCAGGTTTGCCAGTTCGGACTGGAGTTCGGCAACGACCTGCTTGATCAGGAAATTGCCGAAGGAGATGCCGCGCAGGCCCTCCTGGCAGTTCGATATCGAATAGAAGATCGCCGTATTTGCCCGTGCTGCGGCATCCTGCTGGGCATGCTCGGCGGCATCATCGTCGGCGGCCGGGGCCAGCAGCGGGCCGATCGCCTCGGCCAGCCCCTTGACCAGCGCGACCTCGACGAAGATCAGCGGCTCGTCCGGCAGGGCGGGATGGAAGAAGGCGAAGCAGCGGCGATCGGGGGCGAGGCGGCGGCGCAGGTCGTCCCAGCCCTGGATTTCGTGCACCGCCTCGTAGGCGATGAGCTTTTCGAGAATGAAGGCCGGGGTGCGCCAGTCGATCCGGCGGAGCTCCAGGAAGCCGCGGTTGAACCAGGATGCGAAGAGGTGCCGAAGGTCGGAATCGAGCGGAGCAAGGCTCGGGCGTTTCGGCAGTTCGGCCAGCACCTCCCGGCGCATGTCGATCAGCGCGCCGGTGCCGCCGGGCGCCATGTTCATCCGGCGCAGGAGTTCCTGGCGGGGCGGCTCGGCGGCTGTGGCGAGGGCGGCGGCGGTCGCCGCGTCGGGCGATCCCAGATAGGCGCGGGCGGCGTCCTGGAGGCGGTCCGCGTCCGGCTCGAAGCCGGTGGCGAGGAATTCGCAGAACGTGATCCGCTCATGCGGCGCGAGGCCGCGCAGCGTGCCGAGCAGGGCAGCGGCGAGGGCCGCGCCGGAGGCTTCGCCACGCCCGCCCAGCAGGGCATCGGCCAGAAGCTCCGCCCGCTCGCGCGAGGGAAGATCGTCATTCGGCAGATTGACGAAGACGCGCCCGTGCTCGGCGATCGACGACCAGAGGCGTTCAAGCCAGGAGCGGTTGGGGCGATCGTGCCGAAAGGGGGACGTGGCGGACATCTCGGAACTCCTGCGGCAATCGACACCGGATGATACCGGATTGCCGCAGGGGTTGGAACCGAGGAGCGGTGCGGACTCAGTTTCCGTGCGTGGCGAGGGCGTCGACCCGCGCCTGCGCGGTGATCAGACGGTCGGACGCATCGCGCCAGGCGATCTCGTCCGCGTCATCGGTTTCGCGCCAGGCCGCTTCGGCGGCGGCGAGTTCGTCGGCCGCCTTGAGCGGATCGATTTCGCCGAGCTTGGTGATCGCATCGGCGAGCACGGTGCAGCGCTCTTCGGTGATCTGGGCGAAGCCGCCGGAGACGAAGAAACGGTCGACCAGCTTCTCGTCCTCGTAAAGGTCGATCAGGCCGCCGCGCAGCGAGGTGATCATCTTCGAATGGCCCGGCAGGACACCGAGGTCGCCCTCGGTGCCGGGGATCACCACCATGCTGACCGGCCGGGCGAGCAGGAGCCGCTCCGGGCTGATGATTTCGAGCGCGACGGTCATGGGATCAGGCCGTCGCGTTCAGGGACTCGGCCTTCTTCACCGCGTCCTCGATGGTGCCGACCATGTAGAAGGCCGCTTCCGGCAGGTGGTCGTATTCGCCGGCGCAGATCGCCTTGAAGCTGCGCACCGTGTCTTCCACCGCGACGAAGATGCCCGGCGAGCCGGTGAACACTTCGGCGACATGGAAGGGCTGCGAGAGGAAGCGCTCGATCTTGCGGGCGCGGGCGACGGTGAGCTTGTCGTCTTCCGAAAGCTCGTCCATGCCCAGGATCGCGATGATGTCCTGCAGCGACTTGTAGCTCTGCAGGATGCGCTGCACCTCGCGGGCGACGTTGTAGTGCTCCTCGCCGACGATGCGCGGGTCGAGCGCGCGGGAGGTGCTGTCCAGCGGGTCGACCGCCGGATAGATGCCCTTTTCCGCGATGGCGCGGTTCAGCGTCGTCGTCGCGTCGAGATGCGAGAAGGAGGTGGCCGGCGCCGGGTCGGTCAGGTCGTCGGCCGGGACGTAGATGGCCTGGACCGAGGTGATCGAGCCCTTCTTGGTCGAGGTGATGCGCTCCTGCAGCGCGCCCATGTCGGTCGCGAGCGTCGGCTGGTAGCCCACCGCGGAGGGGATGCGGCCGAGCAGCGCCGAGACCTCGGCGCCCGCCTGGGTGAAGCGGAAGATGTTGTCGACGAAGAACAGCACGTCCTGGCCTTCCTCGTCGCGGAAATATTCCGCCATGGTCAGGCCGGAGAGGCCGACGCGCATGCGCGCACCCGGCGGCTCGTTCATCTGGCCATAGACCAGCGCCACCTTGGAGCCCTCGGTGGTGTTGTCGCCGAGCTTGATGACGCCGGCGTCGATCATTTCGTGGTAGAGGTCGTTGCCCTCGCGGGTGCGCTCGCCGACCCCGGCGAAGACCGAGACGCCGCCGTGGCCCTTGGCGATGTTGTTGATCAGTTCCTGGATGAGCACGGTCTTGCCCACGCCGGCGCCGCCGAACAGGCCGATCTTGCCGCCCTTCAGGTAGGGGGCGAGCAGGTCGACGACCTTGATGCCGGTGACGAGGATCTCGGCCGAGGTGGCCTGCTCGTCGAAGCTCGGCGCCTGGCGGTGGATCGGCGCGGTGCGGGTGGTCGGGATCGGCCCGCGCTCGTCGATCGGCTCGCCGATCACGTTGAGGATGCGGCCAAGGGTCTCCGGGCCGACGGGAACGGCGATCGCCTCGCCGGTGTCGCGCACCTCGTCGCCGCGGGCGAGACCGTCGGTGCTGTCCATCGCGATGCAGCGGACGGTGCGCTCGCCGATTTCCTGCGCGACTTCAAGCACCAGCCGGCGGTCGCCCACCCTGGTTTCCAGCGCGTTGAGGATGTAGGGCAGCTCGCCCTCGAACTGCACGTCGACCACGGGGCCCATGATCTGCGTGATGCGGCCGGTAACGTTCTTTGCCATGTGCGTAATTCCCTAAGCCTCAGAGCGCTTCCGCGCCGGAAATGATCTCGATCAGTTCCTTGGTGATGTTCGCCTGACGGGTGCGGTTGTAGTTCAGCGTGAGACGGTTGATCATCTCGCCCGCATTGCGCGTCGCGTTGTCCATCGCGGTCATGCGCGCGCCCTGTTCGCCGGCGGCGGATTCGAGCAGCGCGCTGTAGATCTGCACCGCGAGGTTGCGCGGCAGCAGACGGTCGAGCAGCGTGCCGTCATCCGGCTCGATCTCGTAGTCGCCGGCGGGCTGGTCCGAACCGGCATTGTCGTTCGCGGCCTGGCCGGCGCTCGCCGGGATCAGCGGCGTTTCGCTCGGCACCTGCGACATCACCGAGACGAAGCGGTTGAACATCAGCGTGCAGACGTCGAACTTGCCGTCGTTGAACGCGGCGATGATCTGGTTGGCGATCGCTTCCGCGTCGGCGAACTCGATCGTCTTCTTGCCGACGAAATTCGCCTCGCCGATGATCTTCTCGCGCATGTCGCGGCGGAAGAAGTCGCGCCCCTTGCGGCCGACCGTGAACAGCCGGACCTGCTTGCCCTCGGCCTCCAGCTTGCGCGCCCGCGCCCGGGCGGCGCGGTTGATCGAGGCGTTGAACGGTCCGGCGAGGCCGCGATCGGCGCTCACGACGACGATGAGATGCGTGCGGTCCGCCCCGTTGCCGACGAGCAGCGCCGGCGCGTTCGGGTTTTCCGCAGCCCCCTCGGCGAGGGCGCCCATCATCGCCGCCATCCGCGTGGCGTAGGGGCGCGCCGCCTCGGCCTGCGCCTGGGCGCGGCGCAGCTTGGCGGCGGCGACCATTTTCATCGCCTTGGTGATCTTCTGCGTCGACTTGACGCTGGCGATCCGGTTCCGGAGGGCTTTCAGGCTGGCCATCT
>JAJZFF010000309.1 GCA_021805485.1 Pseudomonadota bacterium | reverse complement strand
GCGAGCGCCTCCTCGCGCGTGGCCTTGAGCAGGTTGACCCGCAGGTCGAGCGGCGCGGGCTGCATCAACGCCGCGCATTCCGCCTCGAGCTTGTCGCCAAAGCGCTCGCGCAGCAGGGGCAGCGCGAAATCGGGCATTTCCAGCCGCACCGCTTCGGGCATGGACGGATGGTCGAGCGTATGGGTGTCGAGCCGGTCGAGCGCGCGCCGCTCGGCGGCGTCGAGCGGCGGCGGGGCGAATCGCATCACGCCGAACAGCCCCGCGACGCGCGGCGCCGGCATGCCGGTGAGCACGCGCAGGGCGGCGATGAGCAGGCGCGGCGTCGCCTCGGCGCCGACCCGTTCGAGCCACCAGCCGAGCCGGCGGCGGGCGCGCAGCACCGACCAGACGATCTCGCCGATCTCGCGCCGGTCGCCGCCGCCGATGAAGCGGCGGGTGCGAAGGAAGTCGTTGGCGATGGCGTCGGCCGGACGCCGATCGGCCTCGATCGCGCCGAGCAGCTCGATCGCCGCCTGTAGCCGGCCCGCGGGGGTCAAGGCTCAGTCCTGCCGGTAATTCGGCGCCTCGCGGGTGATCGCCACGTCATGAACGTGGCTCTCGCGGAGGCCGGCGCCGGTGATGCGGCGGAATTGTGCCTTGGTCTGCAGGTCCGCAATCGTGGCGCAACCGGTATAGCCCATGCCGGCGCGCAGCCCGCCGACGAGCTGGTGCACCACCCCGGCCATCGGCCCCTTGTAACCGACGCGCCCTTCGATCCCCTCAGGCACGAGTTTCAGCGAGTCCTTGATATCCTGCTGGAAATAGCGATCGGCCGAGCCGCGGGCCATCGCACCCAGGCTGCCCATGCCGCGATAGGATTTGTATGATCGGCCCTGGTAGAGAAATACCTCGCCGGGCGCTTCGTCGGTGCCGGCGAGGAGCGAGCCGATCATCACGCAATCGGCGCCGGCGGCGAGCGCCTTGACCACGTCGCCAGAGGTACGGATGCCGCCATCGGCGATCGCCGGCACATCAGCGTCGTGGCAGGCGGCGGCGGTTTCCATCACCGCCGAGAACTGCGGCACACCGACGCCGGCAACCACGCGGGTGGTGCAGATGCTGCCCGGACCGATGCCGATCTTCACCGCGTCGGCGCCCGCCTTGATCAGCGCCGCCGCGGCTTCGGGGGTGGCGACGTTGCCGGCAACGATCTGCACCGCGTTCGAACGTTCCTTGATACGCGCGACGGCGCGGAGCACACCGTCGGAGTGGCCGTGCGCGGTGTCGACCACGACGACATCGACACCCGCGGCAATCAGCGCCTCGGCGCGCTTCGTCCCATCATCGCCGACACCGGTCGCCGCGGCGACGCGGAGGCGGCCGAATTCGTCCTTGTTGGCCAGCGGATGCGCCTCTGCCTTGTCCATGTCCTTCACGGTGATCAGGCCGACGCAGCGATAGTCCTCGTCGACCACCAGCAGCTTCTCGATCCGGTGCTTGTGAAGCAGCGACCGCGCCACCTCTGGCGCGACATTGGCCGGCGCGGTGACGAGGTTTTCCCGCGTCATCAGCTCATACACGCGGGCGGCGGGGTCGGTCGCGAAACGCACGTCGCGATGGGTAAGGATGCCGACAAGGCGGTTGGTGTCGCGCTCGACCACAGGAACACCGGAAATCCGGTGCTGGGCCATCAGCGCCTGCGCCTCGGCGAGGGTCTGCTCGGGGTGGATGGTGAGCGGGTTGACCACCATGCCGCTCTCGAATTTCTTGACCTGGCGTACCTGGTCCGCCTGGTCCTCGATCGAGAGGTTCTTGTGTACGACGCCGATGCCGCCCTGCTGCGCCATGGCGATCGCCATCGGCGCCTCGGTCACGGTGTCCATCGCTGCCGAAATGACGGGAATGTTGAGCGAGATGGCGCGAGTCAGCCGCGTCCGGGTATTCACCGCGGCGGGGAGCACCGAGGAATAGCCGGGAACGAGCAGCACATCGTCGAAGGCGTAAGCCTCAGTGATGCGGTCGGAGCCTCGCGGGAGAAAAATCTCATTGTTGGGAGCCATGGTGCGTCCTTGCCGGTTTGCGGACCTTGGCGATCCCTACTATCCGCCTACCGCCAATCCGGCAAGGCCGGCTGCGCAGGGCAGCCCGCGCACCGCCGGCCCTTGAAGGCTCAGCCTTCGGCGCGCGCCCTCCCGGGAACAGCGTAATCCGCCTCGATTACCTTCGAGGGCGGCGGCAAGGCATTCGGCGGCAGATGCGCTCGGGCAGGCGGATGAAGGGCTTGCGGCCCGTGGTGGTGCCCAGGAAGGGCGGCGGCCTGAGGCGTGCATCCGGCGCTGCGGCGGACGAAGACATGCATCCGACCGTTGCTTCCCGGCATGATCTCCATCTGCTCGCTGCACACGCCGCTGGGACCATCCGAACTGACCATGGTGATACGGGTGGTGCCGCGCTGCAGGGCAGCCGGGCCGACCATCGCCGGGGTCGGGGCGAACGGGGCGGCGGCAAACTGCTCAAGGGCGACCATCTGAACCTGCATCGCGCGCTGCATCTCATTCATCTGGCGGATCAGAGCCACTGGGATCGCCGGCATGGCCATGACCGGCATCGGTGCCATTGCAACCGGAACAACAACGATTTCCGCCGGCACGAAAGCTGGCGGAGCGGCAAGCGCCACGGCCGGCAATGCGACCACGGCGGCTGCAAGGGGCAGGATCTTGCGGTTCATCAACGCGACTCCTTGAACTCGGAATTCAGCTTCGGCGGGCGTCATTGCCGCGTGGTGCGGATCTTGGCGCGCGCCGCACGGAAGTCCAGCGCGGAAGGCGGCGCGTTCGTTCACATCGTCGCGCGCCGGCGGGATGGCGGTCGCGTGGGGCGGCTGGTATCCTGGCCGCAACGAAACGCCACATCACGCCGAGGACGCAACCATGACCGATTTCATCACCGGCCTAGATAAGACCGAAGCGAATTACCAGGCGCTTTCGCCGCTGTCCTTCCTCGCGCGGACAGCGAAAGTCTGGCCGGAGCGGACGGCGGTGGTTCACGGCTCGATCCGGCGGAGCTGGGCGGAAACCTTTGATCGCTGCAAGCGGCTGGGCGCGGCACTCGCGGCGCGGGGGATCGGTCCGGGCGACGTCGTCGCGGTGATGGCGCCCAACATCCCGGCAATGGTCGAGGCGCATTTCGGCATCGCCATGGCAGGGGCAGTGCTGAACACGCTGAACACGAGGCTGGATGCCCCGACCATCGCCTATATCCTGCGCCACGGCGAGGCGAAGCTCCTGCTGAGCGATACCGAATTCGCCCCCGTGATCGGCGCGGCGCTGGCAGAACTGGGCGATGCCGCGCCGCCGGTGATCGATATCGACGATCCCGAAGGACCTGGCGGCGCCCGACTGGGAACGATGGAGTACGAGACCTTTCTCGCCACCGGCACGCCGGATTTCGAGTGGCGCTTCCCCGATGACGAATGGTCGGCGATCGCGCTGAACTACACCTCGGGCACCACCGGCAAGCCCAAGGGCGTCGTGTATCATCATCGCGGCGCCTATCTGAACGGGCTCGGCAACGCCATCACCTGGAACATGCGCCAGCATCCGGTCTATCTCTGGACGCTGCCGATGTTCCACTGCAACGGCTGGTGCTTCCCCTGGACCATCACCGCGCTGGCGGGAACGCATGTCTGCCTGCGGCGGATCGACGCGGCGAATATCGCTGCCGCCGTCGAGCGTCATGGGGTGACGCATCTCTGCGGCGCCCCGGTGATCATGAACATGATGATCAACGCGCCGGAAGCGCAGCGTGCCGTCTATGCCGGGCGCGGCGTCGCGATGATGACCGCCGGCGCGCCGCCGCCGGCCGCCGTGATCGAGGCGATGGAAGGGCTCGGCGTCGATCTCACCCATGTCTATGGGCTGACCGAAACCTACGGCCCGGTGACTTACTGCGCCTGGCAAGAGGACTGGAACGGCCGCCATGCTGCGGAGCGCGCGGCGCTGCGGGCTCGGCAGGGCGTGACCTACGCGGTCGAGGAAGGGGCGATGGTCGCCGACCCGGCCACCCGCGCGCCGGTGCCGGCCGACGGGACGACGATGGGCGAGGTGTTCCTGCGCGGCAACATCGTCATGATGGGCTATCTGAAAGACGCGGCGGCGACAGAAAAATCATTCGCCGGCGGCTGGTTCGCGACCGGCGATCTCGGCGTGATGCACCCGGACGGCTATATCGAGCTCAAGGACCGTTCGAAGGATATCATCATCTCCGGCGGAGAGAACATCTCGACGATCGAGATCGAGACCGTGCTCTATCGCCATCCTGCGGTGCTGGAGGCGGCGGTGGTGGCCGCGCCGGACGAGAAATGGGGCGAAGTGCCCTGCGCTTTCGTGGTGCTGCGGCCGGAGATGACCGCGACGGCGGAGGACATCATCGCCTTCTGCCGGCAGAACATGGCCCATTTCAAAGCGCCGAAGCGAATCGTGTTCAGCGAATTGCCGAAAACCTCGACCGGCAAGATCCAGAAATACGTGCTGCGCGAGCGCGCGCGGGCGGGCTGAACGGCGCGGCGCTCAGCGCCCGTCGAACAGCGCCTCGATCCGCCGGTCCGGGACGCACCACAGCAGGGCGACCAACGTGTAAAGCGCATCCGCGATGAACGGCGAGACGAAGGCGAGGATCAGCCCGGCGAGGTAGAGCGGCGGCGAGACGAGGCCCTTGATATCGCGCCCCAGCGCCGTCGCCAGCGGCGAGTCCGGCCCCTGCGCGCGGATGATCGCCGCCTGCATGATCTTCCAGGCGATCGCCGGCATCAGCAGCGCGAAGCCGTACAGAGCCGCCGGCCCCGACGCGGTCGGATATTCGCCGAGCCAGCCAGTGGCGAAGGGGATCAGCGACAGCCAGAACAGCAGATGGATGTTGGCCCAGAGGATCGTGCCATTCACCCGCTCGACGAGTTGGAAGAAATGGTGGTGGTTGTTCCAGTAGATCGCGACATAGAGAAAGCTCAGCACGTAGCCGGCGAGCGTCGGCAGGCTGGCGGAAAGCGCGGCGAGGCCGGGGCCGGCCGGCGTCTTCAGCTCAAGCACCATCACCGTGATGATGATCGCGAGCACCCCGTCGCTGAACGCGGCAAGACGGTCGCGATCCATGCGCCGGCGTCCCGCTCCACCCCTTGCCTCATGGTCCATGCCGCCCTCCATGCCGGTCGCCGCGGCCCCGGTCAGAACAGGAATTCGCGCTCCGCGTTCCATCGCGCGACCAGGCCGCGCGCCTCGGCCGACTCGTCGAGCAGGCGGCCATGGGCACGGGCCAGCGCCTCGGCATGGTGCAGCGCCGCCGCGAGCGCGCGCATCGCCGGTGCGGACGGCACCGTATGGCGCAGCTCGCCACCGCGATAGTCGATCGGGTCGAACACCATCCGCGCCGGGTCCACGGGCAGGGCGAGATAGGCCGGGTCGCCGATCAGGCTCACAGGAGCATCGCGCAAACGCTCGAACGGCCCCTGATAGTGTTCCGAATAGCGGTTTTGCAGCGCAGCCGTGCCGGCCGCCAGCACCTTCAGCCAGCCGATCCCGCATTTCTGCAAGTCGTGCCAGCCGGAGCGGCGGGGATAATGCGCGAGTGCGGCCTCGGGCAGGCCGAATTGCGGCAGCGCAACGCCATCGACCGACGCACCATGATTGCCGGGTGCGATCGCACAGCGCGCGCCGAAGCCGCCACGCACGATGACCTTCGGCACCGGCGGCGTCTGCCGCGCGCGCCAGCGCATCCGCCTTGGGACGACCGGTTCGGCTGGATCGTCGTCCACGGTGTCAAAATAATGCACGAGCGGCACCGTCACCGCGTCCGCCACGGTCGCGGCAAGTGCGCTTCCCAGCCCACCCTCACCCGCGACGATGAATTCGTCGACATCGAGAAACGCCACCCAGTCCGGGTGGTACAGCCCGTCGGCGGTTTCGTAGAGCCAGGAATTCACCCGCGCCTCGTCGAAACCGACTGCGCGGGCCTGAAACACCGAGAGCGGCACGCCCTCGTCGCGCAGCGCCCGCAGGATGGTCAGAGTGCGGTCGGTGCTGCCATTGTCGAGAAAGAGCATGTGGTCGGCGAAGGTGGCGTTGTGCCGCACGAAGGCCTCGACGATGTCCTCCTCGTTCAGGATCCGGCTGGCGATGACGACGCGCATCGGCCGCCGGTCAGTTCCGGCGGTTGACCGTGAAGGCGGCCAGCGCGCGAAGCAGATCGGCCTTCGTG
Source organism: Pseudomonadota bacterium (assembly GCA_021805485.1). Next base: position 1,721 of record JAJZFF010000309.1, on the reverse strand, counting down.
CCGAAACTGTCGAGATAGGCGGCGGCCTGGCTCGCGAGATGCGCGGCGTGGGTGCGCGCGCGTTCAATCCCCATCACCGCGACCATCGTCGCCTTGCCCTGGGCTGCGTCCTTGCCGGCGGTCTTGCCCAGGCTGGCATCCGAGCCTTCCTCGTCGAGAATGTCGTCGGCGATCTGGAAAGCGGCGCCGAGATCCCGGCCGTATCCCGCAATATGATGCCGCTGCGGGCCCGGTGCGCGACCGAGAATGGCACCAGCCTCGGCGCTGAACTGGATCAGCCGTCCGGTCTTGAGCGCCTGCAGGCGGGTGATCACAGGCGGTTCGAGCTGCCGTCCTTCCGAGACAATGTCGATCATCTGGCCGCCGACCATGCCGCGCGCGCCGGAGGCGGCCGCGAGGGCCAGCACAAGTTCGCAGCGCACCTCGGGATCGGAATGGGTGTCCGGCTCGGCCAGCACCTCGAAGGCGCGGGTCTGCAGCGCATCGCCGGCGAGGATCGCGGTCGCCTCGTCGAAGGCCTTGTGGCAGGACGGTTTGCCACGGCGCAGATCGTCATCGTCCATCGCCGGCAGGTCGTCATGCACCAGCGAATAGGCGTGCAGCATCTCGACCGCGGCGGCAACGCGCACCGCGCAGGTGATGTTGACCGAAAACAGCCGAGCCGTCTCGATGACGAGGAAGCCGCGCATCCGCTTGCCGCCGCCGAGCACGGCGTATCGCATCGCCTCGACCAGTGGACGTTCCTCGCCCTCCGGCAGTGTGAGCAGGACGTCGAGTTCGGTCTCGATCAGGGCAGCGGCGTCACTGAGGGCGGCGGCGAGTGCGGCGTCGGACTCTGTGGCGGTCATTGGTCATCCTTCAGGGCAAGGGAGCCATCGGCGCGGGCGACGATCGACTGCACGCGGCTCTCGGCCTCGGCCAGCCGCGCCTCGCAATGCTGCTTGAGGCGGCTGCCGCGCTCATACGCGGCGATCGCGTCCTCAAGCTTCTGCTGCCCGGTTTCAAGCCCGCGCACGATGCGCTCGAGCTCGGCCAGGGCGTCCTCAAAGGACAACTTGTCGATGTCCGGTCCCGACTCCGGGGCACCGGCGTCCGGCTTGGCTGCGGCCATGATCGAAACTCCCAAGTTTAGCCCGCGATAGCGCCGGATCAGTGCCGCATCAAGGCGCGGACATGGGCGGCGGTGCCAGCGGCGAGCGCCTCGAGATCGTAGCCGCCCTCGAGCAGGGAAACCACCTTGCCACCGCAATGCCGGTCGGCGACGCGCACAAGCGCCTCGGTCAGCCAGGCGAAATCGGCGGTTTCGACGTTGAGTTCGGCGAGCGGATCGAACCGGTGGGCATCGAAGCCGGCGGAGATGATGAGCAGTTCCGGCGCGAAGCGCTCGAGTGCGGGGATCAGCGTGTCCTGCCAGGCGGCGCGGAACTCCGCCGAGCCGGAGCCGGGCGGCAGCGCGGCGTTGACGATGTTGCCGGCAACCCCGCGCTCGGAAGGGCGGCCGGTCCCCGGATAGCATGGATACTGGTGCGACGAGGCATAGAACAGGTCGGCATCCGTCTCGAACATCGCCTGGGTGCCGTTGCCATGATGGACGTCGAAATCGACCACGGCAACGCGCTTCAGACCATGGGCGCGGGCATGATGCGCGGCGATCGCGGCATTGGCGAACAGGCAGAAGCCCATGGCACGATTCGGCTCGGCGTGATGCCCCGGCGGCCGCG
>JAJZFF010000044.1 GCA_021805485.1 Pseudomonadota bacterium | reverse complement strand
ACGCCGACGGCACCCTGGCCGAAGGGCCGATCGCGCTGGTCGAGGTCCAGGGCTACGTCTTCGCCGCGTCGCGAACCATGGCGGCGCTGGCGGCGCGGCGCGGCGAGGCGGCGGCGGCGCACTGGGCGGCGCGGGCGGAGGCGGTGCGCGCGGCGGTGGAAGCGCGCTTCTGGATGGAGGATCTGGGCTGCTACGCGCTCGCCATCGATGGCGCCGGGGCGCCGTGCCGGGTCCGCGCCTCGAATGCCGGCCAGCTCCTCTGGAGCGGCCTGCCCGCGCCGGAGCGGGCGCGGCGGGTGATCGGGCAGCTCGGCACGGCGGGCTTCGATACTGGCTGGGGCATCCGCACCGTCGCCCGCGAGGCGGCGCGGTTCAACCCGATGTCCTACCATAACGGCTCGGTCTGGCCGCACGATACCGCCCTCTGCGCCGCCGGCGCCGCGCGCTATGGCGGGCGGGAGCTGGCGCTGAGGCTGCTGCAGCGGATGTTCGAGGCGGCGGTGCGCTTCGGCATGCGCCTGCCGGAGCTGTTCTGCGGCTTCGCCCGCGCGCCGGGGGAGCCGCCGATCGCCTATCCGGTGGCCTGCCTGCCGCAGGCCTGGGCGGCCGGGTCCGCGTTCATGCTGCTCCAATCCGCGCTCGGGCTCGCCGTCGATGGCGCGCGCGGCGAGATTCGCGTCGACCGGCCGGCGCTGCCGCACGGGGTCAATCTGCTGCGGGTGCGCGGGCTCAGGGTAGGCAACGCGACCTCCACGCTGATCTTCCGCCGCATGGGCGAGCGCGTGGCGTGCAGCGCCGAGGAAGGGCCGGTGCGGATCGTGCGCACGGACCAGGAATGAGGCGCCCGGCCGATGGGAGGCTTGCGGCCGGCTGACGAGTTGCTATGCGTTCGAGCGGACGCGCAGGCCGGCGATGCTCATCGTCTCCCGCTTCGGCTGAACCTCCGCCGCAAACCCGGGCGGGGAGGCGGGCCGGGACGATAAAGCCTCCTCACGCGCTTGCGCAGCGGCCCGTACGCCCCCAGAGTCACGTCCGGCAGAAATGGTCACCTGCGGCAGACGTGCCTTGCCGCGGACTGACAGGCGGTGTCACGGCCCCTCCGGCTGCCAGCGGGGCCTCGCTGTGGACGCGGGGTGACCCAGGACGCGCCGATCGACGGAACCCTAAAGGGATGTCTTTCATGGATCGAGCCTTTTCCCGTACGCTTCGCGCCACGCTGCTGGCGGCGGCGCTCACGCTGGTCGCGCCGGCGGCGCCGTGGCTCGCCCCCGCGCCGGCCGCGGCGCGCGACGCACCGGCCAGCTTTGCCGACCTCGCCGCCGAACTGCTGCCGGGCGTGGTGAATATTTCGAGCAGCCAGAAGGTCCAGGCACGCGGCGAAGGGCCGGACCTTCCCGCCTTTCCGCCCGGTTCGCCGTTCGAGCAGTTCTTCCGCGATTTCATGGAGCGCAACCGCCCCGGCGGTAACGGCCCCGGCGGCAACGGCCATGGCGGCGCGCCGCCGCCGACGCACCGCACCCAGAGCCTCGGCTCGGGCTTCGTCATCGATCCGGCCGGGATCATCGTCACCAACAACCACGTGATCGACGGCGCGGACGAGATCACGGTCACGCTCCAGGACGGCACCTCGATGAAGGCGACGCTGGTCGGGCGCGACGACCGGGTGGATGTCGCCGTGCTGCGGGTCAAGCCCGAGAAGCCGCTGCACGCGCTGAGCTTCGGCGATTCCGACAAGATGCGCGTCGGCGACTGGGTTCTGGCGATCGGCAATCCGTTCGGCCTCGGCGGCACCGTCACCGCCGGCATCGTCTCTGCCCGCGGACGCGACATCCGCCAGGGTCCGTATGACGATTTCATCCAGACCGACGCGCCGATCAATCGCGGCAACTCGGGAGGGCCGCTGTTCAACATGGATGGGCAGGTGATCGGCATCAACACCGCCATCTACTCGCCCTCCGGGGGCTCCATCGGCATCGGCTTCGCGATCCCGACCAGCCTGGCGCGCACGACGGTGGATCAACTGGTGAAGTTCGGCCACGCCCGGCGCGGCTGGCTCGGCGTGCGCATCCAGCAGGTGACGCCGGACATCGCCGAAAGCCTCGGCCTGCATGAAGCGTCCGGGGCGATGGTGGCGGGCGTGACGGAGGACGGCCCGGCCGCGAAGGCGCAGGTCCATAACGGCGACATCATCCTCAAGTTCAACCACCAGGACGTGAAGGAGATGCGCAACCTGCCGCGGCTCGTGGCGGAGACCTCGATCGGCCAGACCGTCGCGCTGGATATCTGGCGCGACGGCCACGAGCAGACGCTCGATGCGGTGATCGCGGAGATGCCCGACGACGTGAAGGAGGCCGCGGCCAAGCCGAGCGAGACGCCGGAGCCCGATCGCGCCGTCGCCGTCGCCGGCCTGGGCCTCACCATCGCGCCGCTGACGGGCGAGATGCGCGAGAAGTTCCAGATCAATCCCGACCAGAAGGGCGTGGTCATCACCGAGGTCGAGGCGGATGGCAGCGCCGCCCAGCGGGGCCTGAAGCAGGGCGATGTCATCGTCGAGGTGCAGCAGGAGCCGGTGAACACCCCGGCGGAGGTCAAGCAGCGGGTCGATCGGCTGCGCGAGCAGAACCGGAAATCGGTGCTGATGCTGGTTCAGAGCGCCAACGGGCTGCGCTGGGTGCCGCTGCCGCTGCAGCACCAGCCCGGCTGAACGCCAACCACCCCCGCGCCGCCGGCGCGGGGGTCAGCGTTCCCGAATCTCGTGCTGATGATAGCCCTGCACGAAGAGCAGGGCGCGCAGCGAGGCGTGACGGACGCAGACGGCGATGGCCTGCTCCAGGATCGGCTTCGGCCGGTAGGCGACACCGAGTCCTGCGGCGCGCAGCATATCGAGATCGTTGGCGCCGTCGCCCACGGCCATCGTCGCCGCGAGGTCCAGGCCCCGCGCGTCGGCCAGCTCGCGCAGCGTGGCGAGCTTGGCGTTGCGATCGAGGATCGGTTCGGCCACCAGCCCGGTGAGGGCCTCGCCGTCGTCGAGCAGGGTGTTGGCGCGGTGCAGATCGAAGCCGGCGAGGGAGGCGACGCGGCCGGTGAAATAGGTGAATCCGCCGGAGACCAGCGCGGTGAGGGCGCCATGTGCGCGCATGGTGGCGATGAGCTCATGTGCACCGGGCATCAGTCGGGTCTCGCGCCAGGTTTCCTCCAAGGCCGACAGTTTCAGCCCGCGCAGCATCGCCACGCGCTGGCGCAGCGCCTCGGCGAAATCGATTTCCCCGTTCATGCTGCGCCGCGTGATGGCGGCGATCTCGGCTTTGAGACCGGCCTTGTCGGCCAGATCGTCGAGCGTTTCGCCGGTGACGATGGTACTGTCCATGTCGGCGACCAGGAGCGCCTTGCGCCGGTTGGCGGCGGGCACCGCCAGCGCATCGATCGGGCGGCCGGCGAGTGCGGCGGCGGCGGCGGCGAGGTCCGGTGGGGCGACGCAGTGCAGGTCCACGGCCTCGCCCGGCGCGAGCGTGACCGCGCGTCCGCCGCCGATGGCATCGCGCACATCGGCGATGACGCCGTCATCGAGGACGGTCGCCGCTCGATCGGCGACAAGGGTGAGAACGTGGGGGTGCGGGACTGGCATGATCGTGGGTGAACCGGGCGGGGCTTCATGCCGGCGGGGGAGGGATGGCGCAAGAGGCTGATCGCGCGGCGCAGACCGCCGCTCTGCCCGGAGCCGTGATCGTCGCCGGCCCGACCGCGAGCGGCAAGTCCGCGCTCGCCCTGGCTCTGGCCGAGCGGCTCGACGGCGTCGTCATCAATGCCGACTCCATGCAGGTCTACCGCGAGCTGCGCGTGCTCACCGCGCGTCCGACCCCGGACGACGAGGCGCGCGCCCCGCACGCGCTCTACGGCGTCCGCCCGGCCGCCGAGCCGGGCAGCGTGTTCTGGTGGCGCGAGGCCGCGCTCGCGGCCATGGCGGCGGCACGGGCGGCGGGGCGGCTGCCGATCATCTGCGGTGGCAGCGGGCTCTATCTCCGCGCACTGACCGAAGGGCTCGCTGACCTGCCGGAGATTCCGGTGCCGATCCGCGCGGAGGCCCGGGCGCTGCTCGACAGCCTCGGGCCGCAGGGGCTGCACGCCCGGCTGGCCGCAGCGGATCCCGCGACGGCGGCACGGCTGCGTCCGTCGGACTCGCAACGCTTGGCCCGCGCCTGGGAGGTGTGGCGGGCGAGCGGCACCGGCCTAGCTGCCTGGCAGGCAAGCGGTGGGGCGACGGCGCCCTGGCGCTTCATCGCCGCCCTGCTGGATCCGCCGCGACCGGCGCTGCGCACGGCGATCGCGGATCGGTTCGCGGCGATGCTTGCCGCCGGCGCGCTCGAGGAGGTGCGGGCCCTCGTGGCGGCCGGGCTCGACCCGGCGCTGCCGGCGATGCGCGCGCATGGCGTGCCCGAACTCTCCGCCTGCCTGCGCGGCGAAACCAGCCTCGCCGAGGCAGCCGCGCGCGCCGTCACGGCGACCGGCCGCTACACCCGGCGGCAGGGGACCTGGTTCCGGCATCATCCGCCTGCGGCCGCTGTCTGGAATATTACTACGCGATTTGATGACACTGAGAAATTTTCGGAAAGAGGAATAGCTGATCTGCTCAATTTTCTGCGTGACTCCGGATTGACGGCGGTCTCCCGCCCGGCCTAGACGTGCCCGGCGCCCGTACGCACGCGGCGCTTTGGCGGAGGATGGACGATGGCGGCCGAGGACGGGGAACCCGCGATGGCAGCGCGGACGGAGGCGCTGCAGCCGGGTGCGGAGGTGCTGCTGCGCGCCCTGAAGGATCAGGGTGTCGAAGTCGTGTTCGGCTATCCGGGCGGTGCCGTCCTGCCGATCTACGACGCGATTTTCAATCAGAACGCCATTCGCCACATTCTGGTGCGCCACGAGCAGGCCGCGGTCCATGCGGCCGAGGGCTATGCCCGCTCCACCGGGCGCGTCGGGGTGGTGCTGGTCACCAGCGGGCCGGGGGCCACCAACGCCGTCACCGGCCTGGTCGACGCGCTGATGGATAGCGTGCCGGTTGTGTGCCTCACCGGGCAGGTGCCGACACACCTGATCGGCAATGACGCCTTCCAGGAGGCGGATACGACGGGCATCACCCGGCCGGCGACGAAGCACAACTACCTCGTCAAGCGGTCGGAAGATCTCGCGCGCGTCGTCCATGAAGCGTTCTACGTCGCCCGGAGCGGACGGCCGGGGCCGGTGGTGATCGATCTCCCGAAGGACATCCTGATCGGGCCCGCACCCTATTCGCCGCCGCCCGTGACCGAGCATCGCAGCTACCGGCCGGTGGTGGACCCGGATCCGGCGCGCATCGCCGAGGCGGTGGCGCTGCTGAGGGCCGCGAAACGGCCGATCATCTATGCTGGCGGCGGTGTCATCAACGCCGGCGAGGGGGCGTCGGCGACGCTGACCCGCTTCGTGCGCGAGACGGGCTTCCCCTGCACCAACACACTGATGGGGCTTGGTGCCTTCCCGGCTTCCGACCCGCATTTCCTCGGCATGCTCGGGATGCACGGGACCTACGAGGCCAATCTCGCCATGCATGACTGCGACGTCATGCTGGCGATCGGGGCACGGTTCGACGACCGCGTCACTGGCCGGCTCAATGCGTTCAGCCCAGGCTCGAAGAAGATCCACGCCGACATCGATCCCTCGAGCATCAACAAGAACGTCGCCGTGGATGTCGCCATCGTCGGCGATGCCGGGCGGGTGCTGAGCGCGCTGCTCGCTGAATGGCAGCGCTCCGCGGCGCGCACCGACACCCAGGCGCTCGCCGCGTGGTGGCGCCAGATCGACGGCTGGCGGGCGAAGGAATCGCTGCGCTTCACTCAGCCGATGGCGCCGGGCTCCATCATCAAGCCGCAGCATGCCATCCGCCGCCTCTACGAGATAACGCGCGAGAGTGGGCGCGAGGTGTTCGTCACCACCGAGGTCGGCCAGCACCAGATGTGGGCCGCGCAGCATTTCCATTTCGACCGGCCCAACCGGTGGATGACTTCGGGTGGGCTCGGGACCATGGGCTACGGGCTACCGGCGGCGATGGGCGTGCAGATTGCCCACCCGGACGCACTCGTGATCGACATCGCCGGCGAGGCCAGCATCCTGATGAACATTCAGGAGATGAGCACGCTGTCGCAGTACCGGCTGCCGGTCAAAGTGTTCATCCTCAACAACGAGTACATGGGGATGGTGCGGCAGTGGCAGGAGTTGCTGCATGGCGGCCGCTATTCGGAGAGCTACACCGCCGCCCTGCCGGATTTCGTGCAGCTGGCGCAGAGCTTCCACGCCGTCGGCCTGCGCGCCAAGACTGTTGATGAGCTGGACGACGTGATCCGCGAGATGCTCGCCACCGACCGCACCGTGATCGCCGACATCGCCGTCGACCAGAAGGAGAATTGCTTCCCGATGATCCCATCCGGCGCCGCCCACAACGAGATGATCCTTGGCCCCGACCAGGAAGGGCGCGCCGCCGGCATCACCGACGAAGGCCTGGTGTTGGTCTGAACCGATGGCCAATCCGCAGGACACCACCCCGCGCACGGCGACGATTTCCGTGCTGGTCGACAACGAATCGGGCGTGCTCGCCCGCGTCATCGGATTGTTCTCCGGGCGCGGCTACAATATCGAGAGCCTGACCGTGGCGCCGGTGGACCGCGATCGCGGCCAGAGCCGGATCAACGTCGTCACCTCCGGCACGGAAATGGTGATCGCGCAGATCAAGGCGCAGCTCGATCGCCTCGTGCCGGTGCACCGCATCGCCGATCTCACCGAGGAGGGCCCGCATCTTGCCCGGGAGATGGCGCTGATCAAGGTGATCTGCGCTGCCGAGAAGCGGGCCGAGGCGCTCCGGCTCGCGGATGCGTTCCGCGCCCGCGTCGTCGATGCCACCACCGAGAGCTTCGTCTTCGAGATGACCGGCAATCCGGACAAGCTCGACGCGTTTTTCGATCTGATGCGCCCGCTCGGCCTGGCCGAAGTGTCTCGCACCGGCGTCGCTGCCATCGCACGCGGCACCCGCACCATCTGAATCCGATCCGCGAACCCATAGGAGAGTCGTTTCGATGCGCGTCTATTACGATCGCGACGCTGACGTGAACCTGATCAAGGCCAAGAAGGTCGCCGTGATCGGTTATGGCAGCCAGGGCCACGCCCACGCCAACAACCTCAAGGATTCCGGCGCGAAAGACGTCGTCGTCGGGCTGCGGGCCGGTTCCACCGGTGTCGCCAAGGCCGAGGCCGCCGGACTGCGCGTGCTCGATCCGGCCGAGGCGGCCAAGTGGGCGGATGTGGTGATGGTGCTCACCCCCGACGAGGGCCAGGGCGATCTCTACCGCGAGAAGCTCGGCCCGAACATGAAGCCGGGCGCGGCGCTGGCCTTCGCTCATGGGCTCAACGTGCATTTCAACCTGATCGAGCCGCGCGCCGATATCGACGTGTTCATGATCGCGCCGAAAGGGCCCGGCCACACGGTGCGCAGCGAGTATCAGCGCGGCGGCGGCGTGCCGTGCCTCGTCGCGGTGTCGCAGAACCCCTCGGGTAACGCGCTCGAAATCGCCCTCTCCTACGCCTCGGCGATCGGCGGCGGGCGCGCCGGCATCATCGAGACGACGTTCAAGGAAGAGTGCGAAACCGATCTGTTCGGCGAACAGGTGGTGCTCTGCGGAGGCCTCGTCGAGCTCATCAAGGCCGGCTTCGAGACCCTGGTTGGCGCCGGCTATGCGCCGGAGATGGCCTATTTCGAGTGCCTGCATGAGGTGAAGCTGATCGTCGACCTGATCTACGAGGGCGGCATCGCCAACATGAACTACTCGATCAGCAACACCGCCGAGTATGGCGAATACGTCTCCGGCCCGCGCATCATCACCGATGCGACGCGTGCGGAGATGAAGCGCGTGCTCGCCGATATCCAGAGCGGCCGCTTCGCCCGCGACTGGATGCTGGAGAACAAGGTCAACCAGACCAACTTCAAG
>JAJZFF010000681.1 GCA_021805485.1 Pseudomonadota bacterium | reverse complement strand
GCGATGCCCGGTCTCCTCGAGGATCTCCCACGCCCAGGGCACGTGCGGCCCGATCGAGAAGGTCGGCGCCCGATAGCCGATCACCGCGACGCCGCCGGCATCCTCCAGCGCGGCGCGGGCGCGGGCAAGGTCGGCACGGAAGGCCTCCGGCCCGATGCGGTCGACCAGCTGGTGCCCGTAGCCGTGGCTGGCCAGCTCGTGCCCGGCCGCGACGATGCGGCGGACCAGACCCCTGTGCCGCTCGGCCACCCAGCCGAGGGTGAAGAAGGTCGCGTGCACGCCGCGCGCGGCCAGCGCCTCGAGCATCCATTCCGTATTGGCCTCGACGCGCCGCGGCCAGCGCTCCCAGCTCTCGCGGTCGATCACGTCGGCGAAGGCCTGCACCTGGAAATAATCCTCGACATCGATGGTCATGGCCCCGGTCAGGCTCATCGGAAGAACTCCGGAGAGGCCGGCGCATCGTCGGGATCGAAGCCGGCCGGCTCGACCAGGCCGGTGCGCGACCGCGCGCGCGGGGCCGGCTCGGGCGGGCTGCCGGCGGTGAGGTCGCGCTCGAGCTCGTCGGCGATCCGCTTCGCCGCCGCCGCGCCGATATGCTGCTCGCCCTCCAGTGCGGCGTTGAACAGCAGCCGGGCGCAGAGGCGGTTGATGCGGCGCGGCACGCCGTTGGTGGCGGCATGGATCGCGGCGACCGCGCCCTCGTCGAACAGGTCGTCGCGCTCGCAGCCGGCCGCGGCGAGCCGGTGCCGGATATAGGCGGCAACGTCGGCGGCCGGCAGCGGGTTCAGATGGTAGGAGGCGAGGACCCGCTGGCGCAGCTGTTCCATCTGCGGGCTGGCGAGCGTGCGGCGGAATTCCGGCTGGCCCAGCAGGATGACCTGCATCAGCGGGCGAGACCGGTCCGCGAGGTTGGAGAGCAGGCGCAGGATTTCCAGCGTCTGCGCCGGCAGGGCCTGCGCCTCGTCGATGACGATGACGGGGCGGCGCCCGCGGGCATGGTCGCCGCGCCAGCGCTCGCAGATCTGCCCGAGGAACTCGGCCTGGTCGGCGACGCGGGTGATGCCGAATTCCGCCCCGATCAGGCGGAGCAGCGACCAGCCGCTGACCGCCGGCGTCGTGATCACCGCGGGCCGGTAGGCGCTCGGGTTGAGGCGCGCGAGCAGGCGCTCCATCAGCGTGGTCTTGCCGGCGCCGACCTCGCCGGTGATCACCACGAAGCCATCCCCCTGGGAGAGGCCGAACAGCAGATGCGCCATCGCCCGGCCATGTTCGCCGCTCTCGAAGAAATAGCGCTCGTCCGGCGTCAGCCGGAACGGCATTTCCCGCAGGTTGAAATGGCTTCGAAGCAGATCCACGCTCAGAACACCTTCTGCACGCCGAAGGTGATGCTCGCCTGCACCCCGTTGCCGGCGATGCCGGGCGAAACGCCGTAGCCGTTGAGCGATGTGTTGGTGACCGCGAGCTGCAGGTCGAATTCGAGCCGGTTGGCGGTTTGATAAGTGCCGGTCAGGGCGCCGGTATAGACCGGGCTCTGGCCGAGCCCGGCCAGTGCTCCGCCCTGCGGCGTATCGAGCGTGCTGTAGTCGAAATAGGCGCTGACCGTCGCGCTCCGCGTGAGCTGATGCGAAAACGTGGCCGACGCCGACAGGCTGCGCTGCGAAAAGCCGGACGTGCCGGGCGCGTTGGCGACCAGGGTTTCGTCGCTGCGCACGAGGTTGAGCGAGAGACGGTCGCGCGACCAGCGGGTGATGGTCGCGATCGAGAACTGCCGCGTGCGGAACAGGCCCGACTGGACGCTGAGGCTGTTATTGGTCAGCAGCAGCGGCACCTGCGTGCCGGTGGCGACGATCTGCCCGCCGGCGCTCACCGTGCTGCCGGCAAGGTTGGCCGCGATCGCCTGGGCCTGGGTGGCCAGCGTTTCCGAATAACTGGCCGATAGTGTGGTGCGCGGCGTCAGTTGCAGGGTGGCGCGCAGATAGGGCGCATCGAACCCGTCGCGGTGGCGATAGGCGAGCCGGATATCGACGTCGCGGCGCGGATGCAGATGCAGGCCGATGCTCCAGACGGCATCGGCGATATGGGTCGGCGGAAAGCCCTGGTAGCGGAGATTTTCGTAGCCGCCGGAAACGATGAGAAATTCCTGCGGCAGGAAGGCGTAGCGGACCCGGTCCTCGGCCCGCATCTGGCTCGATCCGTCCAGCACGCCGGTGCCGGTGTCCTGCGAGGCGGTGACGAGGACGACATCGTCGAGATCGGGGAAGATCGGCACCGTGGTGAACTGCGCGCTGCCCGTCTGCGAAAAGACGTCGTTCGGCACGAAATAGGGAAGCTGGCTGCCGGACAGCGCGGCGCTGTTGCCGGTCTGCCGCGTATACTGGGCCAGATACACCAGATCGAGCCGGCCCAGCCCGCGAAACCTGTAGCGGTAATGCGGGCTGACCAGGTAGCTCTGCGTGGTGGTGCGCGCGTTCGGCGCGATGGCGGCGGAACCGCCGGGCGCCAGGCCGCCTTCCGTCGCCTGCTGGGTCAGGAAGGCGCTGGCACTGAGGTCGAGCCGGCCGGGAATCAGCTGGGTCTCGAAGCTGCCGTTCAGCGACTGGCTGATGCCGGAATCCCGGCTCTCGCGCGCGTAGAGTTCGAGCTGCGGCCGATAGTCGAGCGACACGCGCCCGATCGGCGCGGTGCCGACGACACGCAGGCCCGGCGTCAGGCTGGTGATGAATTCGTTGTCGAAGCCATAGGATTTCGGAAATCCGCCGACAAGCGCCTCCTCCGACAGGCCGATCGAGGGGGTGAATTCCAACCCCCTCGGCAGCGGCGCCGGGCCTTCGAGCCCGCCGGACGAGGCGAAGGGGCTCGGCAGCGCGCCGAGGCGCACCGCGGTGCCGAACGGCGCCGCGCTGGTCATCGACGAGTCCGTCACGCCGGCGGACGACGACGACGACGATGCTGAAGATGACGACGACGCGGCCGCGTCGCTCGTGGCCTGGGCGACCGCCCGCCCTTCCCGCGCGACCAGCGCCGGCACGAGCAGCAGGGCCATGCGCAGGGTGCGGGCGCGCGGGAACAATGGCGCCGACAACGCGTCAGCCCCTTCTGGCGAACAGGCCGCGCCGGCGCTTCGCCGCGCGGTTCAGCAGCAGGCTGAGCTGCGGGCAGGAATCGAGCAGGTCGAGCGACTGTTCGATTTCGGCGCGGCGCGTCTGCCCGGCCTGCACCACCAGGATCGCCTGCCCGGCGATCGCGGAGATTTCGGTGGCGTCGCTCCTGGTCAGGCAGGCCGGGGCGTCGACCACGACGATCGCGTCCTCGTAGCTGTCGGCCACCGCGCTGGCCAGGCTGCGGACATGCCGCTGGGCGGCCAGAGCGGTGCGGGCTTCGGCGTCGGCCGAGCCGCCGACGGGAATGAACACCAGCCGGTCGATCGCGGTGCCGAGCGGGATCGACCCGGCGAGTTGCCTTGGCGAGTCGCCGAATTCGAGAAGGCCGGGCGATTCCGCAAGACCGAAATGCGCGGTCAGCGAGGCGCCGCCGAAATCGGCATCGACGAGCACGATGTCGCGGTCCCCGCCCTCCGCCAGCAGGCCGGCGAGATTCAGCGCGGCGAAACTCTTGCCGTCGCCGTCGCGCGGGCTGGTGACGAGGACGATGTTGTTGCGGCGCACCGGGTCGTGCTGCCCCTGCGCCTGCTGGAAGTGTTCCAGCACATGGTGGCGGACGATCCGGAACTCCTCGCCAACATGACGGTGACGACGAAGGGCGACCATGCCGTTTTCCTCCAGCTGGGCCAGCGACACGACGGCAGGGCGGTGCTGGCGGCGCGGCGCGAGGGGCGAGGAGAATCGCGCGGCGCGCAGCGCGAGCGGTTCGGCCGCGGCGGATGCCTGGCGGGCCGGTTGCGATGCGGCCTGCGGCTCGTTCGGGTTGATCACCGGCATCCCCTCGGCGTCCAGCCCGGCGGCGAGGCGCTCGATCAGGCTGCGGACGGAATTCGGCGGACGTTCGTTCTGGCTCATCCGAGCCCCCCGATGATGAAGGTCGCAATGAAGAGCGCGCCGAACACGCCCAGGAGCAGCGAACCGCCGATGCCGATGCGCAGCGCCGGCATGATCACGCCGGATTGCGGCGAGATGTCGGAAATCTGGCCGATCACCGGGATGCCGAAGCCGCGCAGATCCGCCTCGGAGCGGACGCGGCCCTCGAGTTCGCCGAGCAGCACGCCGACGCCGAGCCCGGCGCCGAGGCCGAGGACCAGCACGGCGACGAGGAACAGGCGCCGGTTCGGCCCGATGGGAAGCCGGGGCAGAACCGGCGGATTGATCACCTGCAGCTGCACCTGGTTGGCATCGATATTGGCGGCGGCGCCGATGCGCATCGCCTCGCGCCGGCTGATCAGGTCCTGATATTCCTTCTGCAGGACACCGTAATTCCGGTTGAGGTTGATGAACTTCGCCTCGACGCCGGGCGCCGAACGGGCGAGCGCGGTCAGCTTCGCATGCTCCACCTTGGCGCGCGCCAGCGCGCGGGTCGTCTCGAGGATCCTGGTCTGCGTCTGCAGGATCTCGAGATGCAGCGCCTTGTAGACCGGATTGGCGACCGGCACGCTGTAGCTGGACTTGCCGCCGCCGGCCGGCCCGTGTTCGAGCGCCTTGACCTGCCGTTCGGCCGCCTGCACGCCGGGATAGCTGTTGGTGTATTGCTGGCGCAGCCTGGCCAGGTTGGCGAGGGCCGCGGCGAGCGCGGGGTTGCCGCCGGCGGCCTGGGTTTCCGACAGCAGCGGCTTGGTCTTGGCGAGTTCGCTGGCCAGCAGCGCCTGCTCGGCCTTGGCGTCCTGCAGTTCGGTCTCCAGCTTGCGGACCCGCGCGCCCGATGCCCGCACGGCGGAAACGCCGTCGCTGCCCGGCAGCAGTTCGAGATATTTCGCCTGGAACGCCGCGCGGCGCGCTTCGAGCGATTTCAGCTGGTTGTGGAAATAGTCGATCTGCGATTGCAGGAACTTGCCGGCATTGTCGATGTCGCTTTGGTTGTGGTCCGACGCGCGCTCGACATAGATGTTCACCAGACCGGCGATGATGTTGTAGGCGCGCCGCGGATCGTGACCGACATAGCGGATGGTGAACAGGTTGCGGCTCTGCGGCACCACGGTCACCCGCGCCCGCAGCCGGCGCACCAGCGCCTCGCGCGCACCCGGCCCCTGCGCGTGCAGCCCTTCGCGGTCGATCAGGTGCTGGAGATTGGGGGTGCTGAGCAGCGTCTGGCGGAGCAGGTTGAATTCCTGTTCGGAATTGCCGTTGATGGCGATGCCGCGCAGCAGCGGCGTCAGCACCGGGTCGGCCGCGACGTAGAGCTGCGCGCTGGCCTCGAAATTCGGCGGCAGCAGCATGACCGCCGTCCACCCGAGCGCGCAGACGAGCCACGCGGTGGCGAGCGCGTACCAGCGCTTGCGCCAGGCGGTGGCGAGCAGCCGCAGTGCGGTTTCGATGAGCTGTTCCATCGGCGGCTCAGAACAGGCTGCGCGGGATGACGACGATGTCACCCGGCTGCAGGGTGATATTCTGCTTCAGGTCGCCCTGGTTCAGCAGCGCGCCGAGGGCGACCGGGATCTTCACGTCATGCCCGCCGGTGCGGCGGATGATGAAGGCGCCGTTGGCCAGGCCGAAACGGGGCACGCCGCCGATCTCGGTCATCAGGTCGAGCATGGTCATGCCGTTGACGTACGGGATCGCGCGCGGCTTGCCGGCGCCGATGACCCTGATGTCGCTGCCGAGCGCGCCGTGAAAGCTTTTGACGATCACGGTGACGTTGGGATTCTTGACGTAGCTTTTCAGCCGCCTGGCGATGTCGTTCTGCAGTTGCAGGGGCGTCTTGCCGGCCGCGCGGATGTTCTGGACGAGCGGGATCGAGAACCGTCCGTCCGGCCGCACCGGCACCGCCGCCTCCGAGAGATCGGGCGAGCCATAGACGAACACGCTCAACACGTCCCCCGGCCCGATCCGGTAGGTCGGGTTCGGAACCGCGACGGTCGGCACTTTCGGCGCCGGCGGCGCCGCGCAGCTGGCCAGTCCCAGGCTTAGCGCGGCCATGAACAGCAACGGCAGGGTTGTCTTGTGGCGAAAAATCCGCCGGTAACGATCTGAATTCATGGGCTTGCAATCTCCTTGCCGGTCAAAGATCCCGGGCGGCGCGTGAAACGGTCATCGGGGCGGTGATGAAAATTCCGGGCCGGGATCGTGCATCGTCCGACCACGCCGCGGCCGGCCAGGCCCGCGCACCCACCCGTCGCCGCGGGGCGCGGCGACGCGCGCCCAACCGGGTTCACGGCAGCTTGCGGCAGGAGACACGACGATGCTCATGCGGGCCGGTCAGCGACGGGGAACGCGATCGGCGTCCCCGACGCCAGACACGTCGATCGATACGTTCTTCAAAATGACCTCTCTCGCTGAAATACGCGCCTGACAATCAGTTAAGCGATCCCTCAGGGCATAGCATGGCGATCGTGGGAAAGCGACAGATTTATGCACATTTCTGGACTGGAATCCTATTACGGTATAAAAATCACGAGAGCGGCGAGTATGTTTAATTTAAGACAACCTTGCGTTACGACGATCTTCCGCCGAAGACCATGAAGGATCGGCTGCGGTGCCCCTCATGTTGATGAGCGGAGCATCGTCATCGCGCCCCTCATGCGCAGGCCGCCTGTTCGACCGGCGCGCCCGCCGCCGCGCCGCGCCGTGCCAGAACGGTCTCGAAAATCCGGGCCTGGCCGAGGCTGATGCTCCGCCAGTCGTGCGCCGCGGCAAAACCCGCCGTCGCCGCGCGATCGGGCGGGGATGAGAGCAGCGTCAGGATCGCGTCGGCCAGGGCCTCCGGCGTGTTCGCCGCGGCCACGAGTCCCGCCGCCGGATCGCGCACGACCTCGGCATTTCCCGGCGCCGGCGACGCGACGGCCGGCGTGCCGCACGCCATCGACTCGAGCAGCACGTTGGCCCAGCCTTCCCGGCTCGACGCCAGCACGAGAAGATCCGCGCCGGAATAATAGGCGTGCAGATCTTCCTGCGGGATGCTGCCCGCAAACCGCACCCGCCCGCCCAGCCCGAGCGACGCCGCGAGCCTGCGCAACCGCGGCTCCTCCGCGCCGCTGCCGGCGATCAGCAGGTCGTGCGAGCCGAGCCCGCGCCGATGCAGGATCGCCAGCGCGCGGATCACCCGGTCATGCCCCTTGCGCGGGATCAGATGCCCGACCGAGAGCAGATACCGCCGTTGCTGGCCGATCCGCTCGCGAGCCAGCACGGGGTCGATCGCGACGAACCGCCCGAGGTCGACGCCGTTGCGCAACACCGTGACCGATCGCGGGTCCGCGCCCAGCGAGACCAGGCCCTCGGCCAGTGCCGCACTCACCGCGATCAGGTGATCCGCCTGCCGGATCGCGGCGCGGATCTGCCGGGCCGGCCCCCTGTGCGCCGGCCAGGCGGTGACATCCGAACCACGCGCCGTGATCACCAGCGGCAGGCCCAGGCGCCGCGCCAGACGCGCGGCGGCGACACCGTCCGGATACAGGTAATGGGCATCGATCAGCTGCGGATGAAATCCGGCCGCATGCAGGCGCTCCATGCCCCGGCACATCGCCCGGTAGAGCAGCGACGGCGTCGCGGCACCGCTGATGCCGGGAATCACCCCGTAGCGCGGATGCAGCACATCGAGCCCGAGGCGAACATCCTCGCGCGGCACGCGGCCCCATTGCCCGAACCGGCCGAAGAGCGGCGCGCGGAATGGAAAATAGGGCACCGGCGCGATCACCCGCGCCGCGCAGCCGGTATCGGCGACGAGATGGCGCAGCCGCGTCTCCACGAAAATCCCGTGCGAGGGAAACATCGCATTGGGATAAAGCGTGGACACGGTGGCGATGCGCATCACGGCCGCGTCTTCGACTGCGCCCGCCGCTGCCGCCAGCCCGCGCCCGCGGCCGGGGTGACCGCGGCCGGCGCGGCCGGCTTCGCCTCGACGAA
>JAJZFF010000587.1 GCA_021805485.1 Pseudomonadota bacterium | reverse complement strand
GGGGCGAAGGCGGCGGCGGCGGCCGCGGCGTAGTCGGCCTGGCCCGGCCGCTGCTCGGCCGCGCTGCCGAGAATCGCCGCCAGCCGCCGGCGCGCTTCGGCCGGTTCCACGGGATGGGCGCCGGGTGGTGGCGGCGGCGCGCCCTCCTCCCATTCCGGCAGCCGGCGCCAGACGCGCAGTGCCTCGGTGCCGGGCGCGGCGTCGGCGGCGCCAAGGGCGGCGGCGACGAACGGCGCCCAGCCCCAGCCGGCGAGCCCCATGCGCCGGGCGAGCGATGCGGCGTCGCGGTTGCGTTCCAGCCGCCGTCCCGCGGCCAGACGTCCGAGCAGGGCGCGGGCGATCTCGCCCAGCAAGGCCACCTCCGCTTCCGCCTGGGCACTGGGCGGCGGCTCCAGCTCCAGCTCCAGCGCCAGCGCCAGCCCGCGCGGGGTCGGCGCCGCCGCCGTCGCCGGCAGGGCGAAGGCGAACAGTTCCAGCAGATCCAGACAGGGCCGCGCGGGAATGCCGAGGCGGCGGAAGGTGGCCGGCGCGTGCACGACGAGGGGGGGCGGCAGCGCCGCGAGCCGGGCCGCGACCGCCTCGGGGGCGAGCGTCACGATCACGCCGCCGGCGAGGCGGAGCAGGGCGCGCCCGGGCCGAGCCAGCAGCGCGGGCGACTCGGGGGACGAAACCGTTGCGGCGGCGATTGACCAAGCCATCCCCCCTTCCTAGCTTGCGCCGAATGGAACCGCGAGCACCGAGCGAACCGACGGCCAGCGTGCCGAAAGCCTGGCCGTTCGAGGAGGCGCAGAAACTCGCGACCCGCCTCGCCGCCGCCCCGCGCCCGCACGTGGCGCTGTTCGAGACCGGCTACGGCCCCTCCGGCCTGCCGCACATCGGCACCTTCGGCGAGGTCGCGCGCACCAGCTGGGTCCGGCGGGCGTTCACCGAGCTGACCGGCATCGCCTCGCGCCTGCTCGCCTTCAGCGACGACATGGACGGGCTGCGCAAGGTGCCGGACAACGTCCCCAACCGGGACATGCTCGCCGCCCATCTCGGCAAGCCGCTCACCCGCATTCCCGACCCGTTCGGCACGCATGAGAGCTTCGGCGCGCACAACAATGCGCGGCTGCGCGGCTTCCTCGACCGTTTCGGCTTCGAGTACGAGTTCGCCTCCGCCACCGACTATTACACCTCCGGCCGCTTCGACGCCGCGCTGCTACGCCTGCTCGAAGTCCACGACGAGGTCGTCGCCGTGATCCTGCCGACGCTCGGGCCGGAGCGGCGGGCGACCTACTCGCCGATCCTGCCGATCCACCCGCGCAGCGGCCAGGTGATGCAGGTGCGCATCGAGCGCACCGACCGCGATGCCGGCACCGTGATCTGGCGCGATCCCGAGGCCGGCGCCGTGTTCGAGACCGCGGTCACCGGCGGCGCCTGCAAGCTGCAATGGAAGGCAGACTGGGCCATGCGCTGGCACGCGCTCGGCGTCGATTACGAAATGTCGGGCAAGGACCTGATCGACAGCGTCCGCCTCTCGGGCCAGATCTGCCGCATCCTCGGCTCGCCGCCGCCGATCGGCTACACCTACGAGCTGTTCCTCGACGAAAACGGGCAGAAGATCAGCAAATCCAAGGGCAATGGGCTGTCGGTCGAGGATTGGCTGCGCTACGCCCCGCCCGAGAGCCTGGCGCAGTTCATGTTCACCGCGCCGCCGCGGGCCAAGCGGCTCTATTTCGATGTCATTCCGCGCGCGGTGGACGATTATCTCGCCAACCTGGAGCGCGCGCGCGGCCAGGACGAAGCGGAGCGGAAGGCGAATCCGGCCTGGCACATCACCGCCGGGCGCGTCACCGAGGCCGATGGCAGCCCGCTTACCTTCGCCATGCTGCTCAACCTGGCCTCGGTGGTGAATGCGGAGACACCGGACATTCTCTGGGGCTTCATACGCCGCTACGAGCCCGGCGCGGCGCCGGACACGATGCCGTTCCTGGCCCAACTGGTCGAGCACGCGATCGCCTATTTCCACGATTTCGTCCGCCCGGCGAAGCGCTATCGCGAGCCCGACGCGGTCGAACGCGCGGCGCTCGAGGATCTTGCCGCCAGCCTTGCCGCGCAGCCGCCCGACGTCGGCGCGGCCGAGCTGCAGACCCTGGTCTACGAGGTTGGCAAGCGGCACGCGCTGGCGGACCTGAAAGCCTGGTTCGGCTGTCTCTACCAGGTGCTGCTCGGCCAGGCGGAGGGACCACGCTTCGGCAATTTCATCGCCATCTACGGCGTCGCCGAGACGATCGCGCTGATCGAGACGGCGCTGTCACGCGCCGCCGCAGCCTGAGCCCGACCTTGGCGCGGGAGCGGATGAGACCCTTCCTGCGGCACGCCCCGGCGGTGCTCGGCGTGCTGCTGCTGATCGGCGCGGTCTATGTCGTCCAGCGCGAATATCGCCACCTCAAGCTCGACGATATCACCGCCGCCCTGCACGCGATCCCGACCCGCGCGCGCTGGCACGCCGCCGGCTTCGCCCTGCTGGCCTACGGGGTGCTGACCTTCTACGACCGGCTCGGGACGCTCTATGCGGGGCAGAAAGTGTCCTACCCGCGCGTCGCCTTCGCCTCGTTCTGCGCCTATGCGCTGGCGCATAATCTCGGCTTCGCGGCGGTTTCGGGCGCGGCGGTGCGCTACCGGCTCTACGCCCATTGGGGGCTGTCGCCGATGCAGATCGGCAAGGTGATCGGCTTCTGCAGCCTCACCTTCGGCCTCGGCGGCATGGTGCTGGGCGGGGCGATCCTCATCGGCGAGCCGGCGGCGGTGCCGTTCTTCGGCGGACGCGTGCCGGACGCGGCGCTCTACGCCACCGGGGGTGCGATGGTCGCGGTCGTGATCGGCTACGTCACGCTCGCGCGCGCGGTGGGCAAGATTCGCCTGTTCGGCCAGATGGTCGAACTGCCGGGCGTGCGCATGGCCATCCTGCAGGTGCTGCTCGCCACCGTCGATGTCGCGGTCACGGCGGCGATCTTCTACGCGCTGCTGCCGGCGGCGCCGGGGCTGAGCTTCCTGCGCCTGCTGGCGGTCTATCTCGCCTCCTACTCGGCCGGCCTGCTGGCCAGCCTGCCCGGCGGCATCGGCGTCTTCGACGGCGCGATGCTTCTCGGCCTGTCGCCCTATCTGGAAGCGCCGCAGATCGTCGGCGCGATCCTCATCTTTCGCCTCTACTACTACGTCATTCCGCTGTTCCTGGCGGGTGCGATGTTCGCCGGCAACGAGGTGGTGCTGCGCAGCCGCGACATGCTGCGCCCGGCCTCGCGGCGCGGCGCGCTGCCCGCGGTCGGGCGCTGGAGCGAGCCGGACTTCGCCGTCGCCGCCGCCACCGGCGCGGTGGCGCTGTGCGGGGCGATGCTGCTCTCCCTCGGCGCGCTCGCCATCCGGCCGGACTTCTCCTGGCTCGACCGCGACATCGCGGTGGTGGCGACGGAGGCCGGCGAATTCGTCCCCTCGCTGCTCGGTGCGGCGCTGCTGGTGCTGGCGATCGGGCTGGCGCATCGCGTCACGCTCGCCTGGGGCGCGACCGTCCTGATGCTGCTCGCCGGCGCCGCCTTCACCGCCGCGCGCGGCGACGGGCCGTGGGTGCCGGGCGGGCTGATCCTCGCCACCTTCGTCATCGCCCCCTATCGCCGCGCCTTCTATCGCCACGCGCGGCTGCTCGCCGGGCCGCTCGAACTCTCCGCCGCGGTGCCGCTGCTCGGACTCGTCGTGTGCGTGCTGACCCTGGCCGCGTTCGAGAAGCATGTGCGCGGCACCCTGCCCGGCTCGTGGTGGCAGATCGTGCTCTCGCCGAAGGTACCGAACTCGCTGCGCGCCAGCGTGGCACTGTCGGTACTGGTCGGCGCCATCGCCATCTGGCGGCTGATCCGTCCCGGCCGGGTCGCCTGGACCGCCTGGGGGCCGGAGGCGCGGCTGCGCTTCGCTGCCCTCGGCGGTGACCCGCCAGTGCGCGCGGACGGCATGGTCTGGGGCGAGACCGAGAGGGCCGCGATCCCGTTCCGCCGCGGCGGGCGGGTGCTGCTCGGCCTCGGTGATCCGGCCGGCGCCGGGAGCGACCGCGTTTCGGCGATCTGGCGGCTGCGCGATCTCGCCGAGCAGGAGGGTCTGCACCTGGCGATCCATGGCACCGGCCCGTCGCTGCTGCAGGTCTATGCCGATGTCGGCCTCGCCGCCTTCCCGCTCGGGGCCGACGGGCTGCCGCTGTCGGAGGGCGAGGCGCCGGCCTCGGGCGCGGCGCGGCACTATCTCGTCTGCCGCCCCGACGGCGACCTCTCGCTGCTGTTGCCGCTGCTGGCCGAGATGCCCGGCCGGCGGCTGGAACCCACGGCATGAACCCAAAGGAGACCGCGATGGACGCCGCCACCCTGTTCTCGCTCGCCGGCAGACGCGCCCTCGTCACCGGCGCCTCGGGCGGACTCGGGCTGCATTTCGCCGAGGTGCTGCTCGCCGCCGGCGCCGAGGTGGTGCTGGCGGCGCGGCGCGTGGCGCAGATCGAGCACGCGGCGACGCGCCTCGGGCCGCGCGCCCGGGCGGTGGCGATGGACGTCGCCGACGAGGCCTCGATCGTCGCCGCCTTCGCCACGATCGATGCCGGCGGCGCGTGCGACATCGTCGTCAACAATGCCGGCGTCGCCCCGGTGAAGCGCGCGCTGGATATCTCCGGTCCGGAATGGGACGCGGTGATGGACGTGAACCTGCGCGGCGCCTTCCTCGTCGCCCGCACCGCCGCCGAGCGCCTGGTCGCAGCGCGGCGCCCGGGCAGCATCGTCAACATCGCCTCCATCGTCGGCAGCCGGGTCACGCTCGGGGTCGCCGCCTATAACGCCAGCAAGGCCGGGCTGGTGCACCTCACCCGGGCGCTGGCGGTGGAGTGGGCGCGCCACGGCATCCGCGTCAACGCCATCGCACCCGGCTATTTCGAAACTGATATAAACAGCGCCTTCTTCGCCACCGAACAGGGGAAGGCGATGATCCAGCGCATCCCCCAGCGCCGCCTCGGCCGCCTCGACGACCTCACCGGCCCGCTGCTGCTGCTCGCCTCGGAGGCGGGCGCGCACATGACCGGCAGCGTCGTCACGGTCGATGGCGGGCACTCGGTGAACGCGCTGTGACGGCGCATCCGGCGCCGCGCCGTCAGCGCGCGTAGGCGACCTTCAGGATCACGAACCAGCTGTAGCGCGGGTCGGCGGCGATCCGTCCGGTGCCGTCCGCCGGCACATGGGTCAGCGCCACCGCGTCCTCGATATTGCCGCCGATGACGGCGATGGTCGCGTCATCCCCGCCGACGACGATGGCGCAGTGGCTGGGGAACGGGCCGGCCGGCAGATCCTCGAAGCGCGGCCGCTTCGAGCGGGTCCGCGTGGCGCAGAGGATGTCGCCCGGCAGGGGCGCATACTCCTCCGGGCGCTCGGCGGTGAGTGCGTAGCCGCCGCTGCGCGCGGCATTGATGTAGGTGGAATGGCTCGCGGAATAGGGAAAGCGCGGCCCGGCGCCGGCGATGCGCATGACGTAGGAGACGAACGCCGCCGACCAGGCGTAGCGCGCATCCTCGCTCACCGGGAATTCGGCGCCGGTCTCGTCATGCTTGCCGGTCCAGGCGGCGGTCGGGTTGCCCGCATCCTCGCCGAGCCACCAATACTCCCCGACCCGTTGCCACAGGCCAGGCGCACGCTCCGGCATGCTCGCCGCGCTGCGCGGCGGCCCGGCGCCGGGCGGATCGTCGGCGACCTGGCTGCCGAACAGGCGCCATTCGCGCAGGGCGATCGCCACTGCGTCGGCGCGGCTGAATGGCGCGTAGGGCTTGCGGGCGAAGGGCGGGGCGTGCGCATCCGGCGCCGCGCAGCCGGCGAGCAGGATCAGAATCAGGCCGACGACGGGCTTCAGCGTCGCTCCGGGAACAGTGCGAGCAGCCCGGCCTCGCTCGCCTCGCAGCGGCCGCGCTCGGTGATCAGCCCGCTGACCAGCCGCGCGGGCGTGACATCGAAGGCGGGATTGGCGGCTGGCGTCTCCTTCGGAGTGACGCGCACGGTGACGATGGAACCATCCATCGCCCGCCCGGTGACGGTGGCGACCTCGGCCGCGGCGCGCTCCTCGATGGGAATTTCGGCGACACCGTCGCGGACCGACCAGTCGATCGTGCTCGACGGCAGCGCGACCCAGAACGGTACGTCGTTGTCTTTGGCGGCCAGCGCCTTGAGATAGGTGCCGATCTTGTTGGCGACGTCGCCGGTGCGGCTGACTCGGTCGGTGCCGACGATGACGAGATCGACCTGCCCGCGCTGCATCAGATGGCCGCCGGCATTGTCGGCGATCAGCGTGTGCGCGACGCCGTGCTTGCCGAGCTCCCAGGCCGTGAGGCCGGCGCCCTGGTTGCGCGGGCGGGTCTCGTCGACCCAGACATGCACGTCGATGCCGCGCTCATGGGCGAGGTAGATCGGCGCCAGCGCGGTGCCCCAATCGACGGTGGCGAGCCAGCCGGCATTGCAATGGGTGAGGACGTTGACGCGCCGTCCGCGCTGCGCCTGCGCCTCGATCAGGCCGACGCCGTGCCGGCCGATGGCCTCGTTGGTGGCGATGTCCTCGGCGGCGATGGCGGCGGCCTCGTCATAGGCTGCGCGCACCCGCTCGGCCGGCGCGGTGTTGGTGAGCCGCGTCAGCATGCGCTCGATGGCCCAGCGCAGATTGACCGCGGTCGGCCTCGTCTCCAGCAGCGTCGCCGCCTCCCGCTCCATCGCCGCCGACGACGGATCGCGGCGCAGGGCGAGGCAGAGGCCATAGGCGGCGGTCGCGCCGATCAGCGGGGCGCCGCGCACCTGCATGGAGCGGATGGCGTGGGCGACCTCCTCGACGCTGGTGAGACGAACGATCTCGAAGGCCCAGGGCAACCGCGTCTGGTCGATGATACGGACCGACCAGCCATCCTGATCGACCCAGACGCCATGATAGGGTGTGCCGTCGACGCGCATGCGCCCCCGCGAGGATGTGGTTGCGGTCCGAGCCGGCTCAGACCCGTTGATGCAGGACGCAGACCAGCGTGAACAGGCGCCGGGCGGTCCCGAAATCAATGTCGATCTTGCCAGCGAGGCGCTGCATCATCAACGTCGCGCCCTCGTTGTGCAGGCCGCGCCGTCCCATGTCGATCGCCTGGATGCGCGCCTCTCGCCCTTCCTCGACCGCCTTGATGTGGCTCTCCACGAGCAGCTGGTAATCCTTCACCAGGGAGCGGAACGGGCCGAGCGCGAGAATCACGGCGGCCAGCGGCTGGTCATCCTCGCGGCGGACATCGAAGGCCAGGCGCCCCTCCTGGATCGAGAGACGCAGCCGGTAGGGGCCCTCCCGTCCGGGCAGAGAGAAGCGGTTGTCGGCCTCGAGATCGGCCACCGCCTGAGCGCGATCGGCCTCCATGATCGGCGACAGGCGGGTCAGGGCCTCGCCATCGAGCATCACACTGCGCAGCCGGCCACGGTCCCCGTCGGCCGGCGTCGGCAGCGAAGCGGGCGCGGGAACGGTCATGCCGGCGAGCGCGCGCGGTTCACACTTCGTCGTCCGACTTCATCAGGCCCAGCTTGAGCATCAGCCCGACGGTCGCGCCCTTGATCGGGCGCAGCAGGGCCAGGGTCAGCGCCAGGGTCAGCGGCACCCAGACGGCGGTCTGGAGCCAGATCGGCGGGGCGCTGGCACGCTCCCAGACCAGCATCGCCGGGACGATCAGATGGCCGACGATCAGGATGGTGAAATAGGGCGGCGCGTCGTCCGCGCGTGCCAGACCGAGCGGGGCGGCACAGTTCGCGCAGGCCGCAACGACGCGGAGATAGCCGTTGAACAGATGGCCCTGGCCACAGGCGGGGCAGGCCCCGACGAAGCCGCGGCGCAGGGCAAGCCCCAGGGAGGGCGGTGACCAGACGGACTGGGCCGGACTGCGGTCCGGCACCCAGCGAACGGGCAGAGAATCGGGCAAGGACGAGGCCTTTCGCGATGGGACGCGGCGATCGAC
>JAJZFF010000312.1 GCA_021805485.1 Pseudomonadota bacterium | reverse complement strand
CCTCGCGGGCGCCGCGGCCGCCGCCGAGCCGGCGCCCATTTCCATCGTCGCGGCCGAGAATTTCTATGCCGACATCGCCGGACAGATCGGCGGCCCCGGGGTCGCGGTGACGGCGATCCTCAGCAATCCCGACGAAGATCCGCATCTCTTCGAAGCCAGCCCCTCGGTCGCGCGCGCCATCGCCGGCGCCGCCATCGTCATCGCCAACGGGCTCGGCTACGACGACTGGATGGGCAAGCTGCTCGCCGCCCGGGGCGCGGCGCAACCGAAGAGCATCGTCGTCGCCGATCTGCTCGGACGCAAAGCCGGTGCCAATCCGCATCTCTGGTATGCGCCCGCGACGATGCCGGCGGTGGCCGAGGCGCTGGCGACGGCGCTGACCGCGATCGACCAGGCCCATGCCGCCGACTACGCCGCGCGGCTGCAGGCGTTTCAGGACTCGATGGCGCCGCTGCAGGCGAGGGTCGCGGCGCTGCACAAGCGTTTCGCCGGTCTGCCGATCACCGCCACCGAGCCGGTCTTCGGCGAGATGGCGGCGGCCCTCGGCCTGGTCGTGCGCAACGTGCGCTTCCAGCTCTCGGTGATGAACGACACCGAGCCCGCGGCCTCGGACATCGCCGCGTTCGAGGCCGACCTGCGGCATCATCGCGTCCACCTGCTGATCTATAACGTGCAAGCCACCAACACGGCGGCGCAGCGCATGCAGCGCCTGGCCAAGGAGTCCGGCATCCCCATTCTTGGCGTGAGCGAGACCGAACCGGCCGGCACGACCTACCAGCGATGGATGCTCGAGACGCTGGCGGCGCTGGAGACGGCGCTGGCCGTGGCCCGGTGACATCGGCCATTCGTCTTGCCGGCGTGCGCCTCACCATCGCCGGGCGGACGGTGCTGAACGGCATCGACCTCGCCATCGGCGCCGGCGAGTTCATCGGCGTGCTGGGCCCGAACGGCGCCGGCAAGACGACGCTGATGCGCGCGATCCTTGGCCTCATCCCGCCCGAGGCGGGCAGCATCCACGTCTTCGGCGCGCCGGCCCGGCCTGGCAACGCGGCGATCGGCTATCTGCCGCAGCTGCGTGGCGGCCTCGGCGCGCCGCGGCTGCGCGGGCGCGACTTCGTCGCCGCCGCATCCGACGGACAGCGCTTCGGGCTGCCGCTGCTGGACCGCGGCACGGCGCGCGCCGTTACCGCCGCGCTCGCCGCGGTGGGCGCGGAGGCGCTCGCCGAACGGCCGATCGCGGCGCTCTCGGGCGGCGAGCGCCAACGGCTGCTGCTCGCCCAGGCGCTGCTCGGCGCGCCGCGCCTGCTGCTGCTCGACGAGCCGCTGATCAGTCTCGACCCGCGCCGGCAGGAAGAACTGGTGGCGCTGATCCGGCGCCTGCAGCTTCGGTTCGGCGTCACCGTGCTGTTCAGCGCCCATGATCTCAACCCGCTGCTCGGCGCGATGGATCGGGTGCTCTATCTCGGCGCGGGCGATGCGGCACTCGGCACCGTGGATGAGGTCATCACCGCGCCGGTGTTGTCGCGGCTCTACGGCACGGCGATCGACGTGGTGCATGTGCGCGGTCGCGTGTTCGTGCTCGGCGGCGGCGCCGAGGCCGAGCGCGAGGCGCATCGCCACGAGGCGCACGATCATCACCATCCGGCATCACCATCCGTCGGGTGAGTGAGATGCTCGCTTACGCCTTCATGCAGAATGCCTTCGCGGCCTCCGGCATCGTCGCCGTTCTCGCCGGCCTGGTCGGGTTCTTCCTGGTGCTGCGGGCGCAGAGTTTCGCCGGTCATGCGCTGTCGCATATCGGCTTCGCCGGGGCCACGGGCGCCGCCCTGCTCGGCGCGACGCCGCTCGCCGGCATGCTCGCCTTCACGCTCGCGGGCGGCGTGCTGATGGGTGCGCTGGGCGAGCAGGTGGCGCAGCGCGACGTCGCCATCGGCGTCGTGCTCTCGCTCGCGCTCGGGCTCGGCGTGCTGTTCCTGCATTTCTTCACCTCATCCGCTGCGCAGGCGACCTCGCTGCTGTTCGGCAACGTGCTCGGCGTGGACGCCGGCACGATCCGTGCCCTGCTGGCGCTGGCAGTGGTCGGGCTGGCGGCGCTGGCGTTCATCGCCCGGCCGCTGCTCTTCGCCAGCCTCCATCCGGAGCTGGCGGAAGCGAAGGGCGTGAAGCTGCGGCTGGTCTCGATGCTGTTCCTCGCCATCGCCGCGCTCGCGGTGGCGGAAGCCAGCCAGATCGTCGGCGTGCTGCTGGTGTTCACGCTCATGGTCGGCCCGCCCGCGACCGCGCAGATGCTGAGCACGCGTTTCTGGACGGCGCTGCCGCTCGCCGCCCTGCTCGCGCTCGCCGAGGCATGGACGGGTCTCGTGCTGGCCTACGTCACCGACTGGCCGACGAGTTTCTGGATCACGGCCTTGAGCGGCGCCGCTTACGCGCTGGCGGCGCTGGGCCAACGCCGCGCCGCCGCCGGCTGAAGACACGGGCGTGGCGCCGATTGCTCCAGGCGAGCGAAGTGCCTATAGTTGCCGGGCTCGCGTCCAAGAAAAACCCGGAGGAAACCATGCTCGAGCGCCGTATGCTGTTCCGTGCCGCCGCCGCCACGGCGGTCGGCGGGCTCGCCATCAAGGCCGCCGTCGCCCAGAACTCGATCCCGCCCGGCCCGCCACTGCCGCCGCGCGATTGGGGCCTTGCCAACCCGACCGTCCCCTACCCGGACCCGAACGTCCAGGTGCTGGACAAGCGCTTCGCGAAATACATCGCGGGCACGACGATGCTGCGCCGGCTCTGGACCGGCGCCGAATGGACCGAAGGGCCCGTGTGGTTCGGCGACCTCCATTGCGTGATCTTCAGCGACATCCCCAACAACCGGATGATGAAATACGACGCGATGACGGGCCACACCGTCGTCTTCCGCCAGCCGTCGAATTTCTCCAACGGCAACACGCGCGACCGGCAAGGCAGGCTCGTGACCTGCGAGCACGCGGCCCGGCGCGTCACCCGCACCGAATACGGCGGCAAGATCACCGTTCTCGCCGACAGCTACATGGGCAAGAAGCTGAACTCGCCGAATGGCGTGGTGGTGAAGTCCGATGATTCGATCTGGTTCACCGATCCCGGCTACGGCACCGCGGGCGATCACGAGGGCCATCGCGAAGCTTCGGAACTGCCGCACAATGTCTATCGCATCGACGGCAAGACCGGCAAAATGACGGTGGTCTCCGACGAATTCAGCCAGCCGAACGGGCTCTGCTTCTCGCCCGACGAAAAGAAGTTCTACATCGCCGACACCGGCAACCCGGTGATCCGCGTGTTCGACGTCACCGACGGTGGCACGCTCACCAATGGCCGCATGTTCCACGACTTCCACGACGCCAAGGGCGGCATCTCCGACGACATCCGCTGCGACGAGGACGGCAATATCTGGAGCGCCGGCGGCTGGTCGTCGGATCCGCTCTACAACGGCGTCTGCGTTCTCGCCGTCGATGACGGGGCCGTGATCGGGCGCATCGTGCTGCCGGAAACCGGCAGCAATCTCTGCTTCGGCGGTCACGACCACAACCGGCTGTTCATCACCGCCGGCACCTCGCTCTACGCCGTGGACGTGAACACGCGCGGCGTCGAACTCTGAACCGTTCCCACCGATAGCCTGACACGAGATGCCGGCAGCCCAGGCTGCCGGCATTTTTTTGCGCGTCTTGCCCCCGGTCTGGCGGCCGGAGGAACGTCATAAAAGTTTCATATGGTCCCGTGGCTTGGTTCTGGTCAGGCCAATTCTGACCCACAAGCCATGCACTGCAACTTCGCGGCTCCGCCCCGGATGCGCAATGGTATCGCGGGCCGAGATTCCCCCGCGCACGATTGCAGCCTTCGGTCGCGTCGACTAATCCCCCCGCTCACCCTCATGAAACGGGAGGAATTACAATGATCAATCGTAGAACGCTTCTGAGCGGGGCGGCCATCGGCGCCGTCGGCAGCCTCGCCGCCCGCAGCGCCTTCGCCGCGCCGACGATTCCCTCCGGCTCGCTGCCGCCGGCGCGTGATTGGCGCGATCCGGCCAGTGTCTCCTACCCCGACCCCGCGATCGAAGTGTTCGATCCGCGCTTCAAGCGCGTCGGCAACGCCGAGATCGAGCGGCTGTGGACCGGCGCCCGCTGGGCCGAGGGTCCGGTGTGGTTCGGCGACGGCCACTATCTGCTCTTCAGCGACATCCCCAACAACCGCCTGATGAAGTGGGACGAGCTGACCGGGCACACCACCGTCTTCCGGCAGCCCTCCAACTTCACCAACGGCAATACGCGCGACCGCCAGGGCCGCCTGCTTTCCTGCGAACAGCTCGGCCGACGCGTCAGCCGTACCGAGCATGACGGCCACGTGGTCGCCGTCATCGACAGCTACAACGGCAAAAAGCTGAACTCGCCCAACGGCGTGATCGTCAAGTCGGACGACACGATCTGGTTCACCGACCCGAAATACGGGCTCGGCGGCGACTATGAGGGTCTGAAGTCGGAGTCGGAACTGCCGGCCACCGTCTATCGGCTGGATCCGAAGAGCGGCAAGGTGAGCATCGTCGCCAGCGATTTCGACGAGCCGAACGGCCTCTGCTTCTCCCCGGACGAGAAGAAGCTCTACATCTGCGATACCGGGGTCACCGACGGCGCCGGCAAGCAGACCCTGATCCGCGTCTATGACGTCACCGACGACGGCAGGCTCACCAACGAGAAGCTGTTCCACGACTTCGCCGACACCAAGACCGGCTTCGTCGATGACATGCGCATGGACAAGGACGGCAATCTCTGGTGCGCGACCGGCTGGGCCGGGCCGCTGTTCAACGGCGTCTATGTCTACGCCCCGGAAGGCACGCTGATCGGGCGGATCATCCTGCCGGAGGTCTGCGCCAATCTCTGCTTCGGCGGCCGCGAGCACAACCGTCTGTTCATGACGGCGAGCACGTCGCTCTACTCCGTCTTTGTCGGCACCCGCGGCACCGAGATCTGATCGGGTCCGCATCACCGGAAAGGGGGCTTCGGCCCCCTTTTTTTGCGCGCAAGGCTGACGCGCATTGCATCATATGACGATTTATGATTGGGTATTTCACATTCAACGTCAAAATGAGGTGCTGTTTCCATGAGCCAGATCCGCAGCGAAGTCCTCGCCGCCAACGCCGCCTACGCCGCCAGCTTCGGTGACAAGGCCAGGCTCGCCATGCCGCCGGCGCGCCGCTTCGCCGTGCTGACCTGCATGGATGCCCGGCTCGACCCGGCCAAGTTCGCCGGCCTCGCCGAGGGCGACGCGCATGTCATCCGCAACGCCGGCGGCCGTGCCAGCGATGATGCCATCCGCTCGCTGGTGATCTCCTACAAGCTGCTCGGCACGCGGGAATGGTTCGTCGTCCACCACACCGATTGCGGCATGGAGACCTTCACCGACGAGATCATGCGCGCCCTGCTCGCCTCGAGCCTGGAGACGGCGGCGCTGGAGCCGGCCGGCTGGCGCGATGTCGGCAAGGGGCCCGGCTCGGCCGAGGGCCACTATATCGACTGGCTGACCATCCGCGACCAGGCGGAGAGCGTGCTGGCCGATGTCCGCCGCATCCGCAACCACCCGCTGGTGCCCGGGATCATCCCGATCTACGGCTATATCTACGACGTCAAGAGCGGCAAGCTGGTGGAGGTTCCGGCCGCGACCGCCGCCGGCGCGGCGCGCGGCTGACGCTTCAGCGCAGACTATCCAGCGCGGCTTGCAGGATCAGCGCCGCCGCCACCTTGTCCACCACGGCGGCGCGCTTCCTGCGGCTGAGATCCGCCTCGCCGATCAGCATCCGGTTCGCCGCCGCGCTGGTGAGGCGCTCGTCCCACAGCGCCGCGCCGAGCCCGGTCGCGGCCGCGAGCGCCCCGGTCCAGTCCCGCGCCGCCTGCGCCGCGGGTCCCTCGCTGCCGTCGAGCCCGAGCGGCCAGCCGACCACCACACCCCCGGCCCCTTCGCGCGCGGCGATGGCGGCGATCTCGGCGGCATTCTGGCCCAGCTTGCCACGCCGCAGGCTGCCATAGGGCGAGGCCAGCAGCAGCGTGACGTCCGACAGCGCGACGCCGATGGTCTTGCTGCCGAGATCGAGCCCGATCAGGCGCGCCTCGCGGCCCAGCCCGGCGCGCAGATCGCTCAGGTTGAACAGGGTCATGCGCGCCGTTATGGTCCGCGCTTCGCCATCGGCCAAGGACCCTCTCATGTCGCTCGACCCCGCGACGGTGCGCCGCATCGCCCGGCTCGCCCGCATCCATCTCGACGAAGCCGAGGTGCCGCGCCTGCAGGACGAGCTCAACTCCATCCTCGGCTGGATCGAGCAGCTCAACGAACTCGATGTCACCGACATCGCCCCGCTCACCGGCCCGGCGCAGATGGCCCTGAAAATGCGCGAGGACCGGGTGACCGACGGCGGTATCCGTGATGCCATCCTGGCCAACGCCCCGGATCGGGCGGGGGAATTTTTCGTCGTGCCGAAGGTGGTCGAGTGATGCTCACCGATCTCACCCTCGCCGAGGCCAGCGCCGGCCTCGCCGACCGCCGGTTCTCCGCCGCCGAGCTGACCGAGGCGCATCTCGCCGCCATCGCCGCGCTCAATCCGCGGCTCAACGCCTATATCACCCTCGCCGAGGACAGCGCGCGGGCCGAGGCCGCCGCCGCCGACGCCGCGCGCGCGCGGGGCGAGGCCGGGCCGCTCGCGGGCATTCCGCTCGCGATCAAGGACCTGTTCTGCACCGAGGGGCTGCGCACCACCGCGGCGAGCCGGATCCTCGGCAATTTCATTCCGCCTTACGAGAGCACCGTCACCGCCAATCTGCGCCGCGCCGGCGCGGTGTTCCTGGGCAAGGCCAATCTCGACGAGTTCGCCATGGGCTCGTCCAACATGACCTCCGCCTTCGGCCCGGTGGAGAATCCCTGGAAGCCGCGCGGCGATGCAGCGGCAAAACTGGTCCCCGGCGGGTCCTCCGGCGGGTCCGCGGCGGCGGTGGCGGCCAGGCTCGCGCTCGGCGCCACCGGCACCGATACCGGCGGCTCGATCCGCCAGCCCGCCTCCTTCTGCGGCATCGCCGGCATCAAGCCGACCTATGGGCGGTGCAGCCGCTGGGGCATCGTCGCCTTCGCCTCCTCGCTCGACCAGGCCGGCCCGTTCGCGCGCACGGTGCAGGACTGCGCCATCCTCCTCGGTGCGATGGCCGGGCACGACCCGAAGGACAGCACCTCCGCGGACCGTCCGGTGCCGGATTTCGCCGCCGCCTGCACGCGCAGCCTCAAGGGCATGCGCATCGGCATTCCGCGCGAATACCGGGCGCCGGGCATGTCCGGCGCGATCGAGGCGCTCTGGCAGCGCGGGCTGGACTGGCTGCGCGCGGCCGGCGCCGAACCCGTCGAGGTCTCGCTGCCGCACACGAAATATGGCCTCGCCACCTACTACATCGTCGCCCCGGCGGAGTGCTCGTCGAACCTCGCGCGCTATGACGGCGTGCGCTTCGGCCTGCGCGAGGAGGGCACGGATCTCACGCAGCTCTATGAGCGCACCCGCGCCGCCGGCTTCGGCGCCGAGGTGCGGCGGCGCATCCTCATCGGCACCTACGTGCTGTCCGCCGGCTATTACGACGCCTACTATCTCAAGGCACAGAAAGTGCGCGCGCTGATCCATCGTGATTTTACCGACGCCTTCGGCAAGGTCGATGCGCTGCTGACGCCGACCGCCCCCTCCGCGGCCTTCGCCCAGGGCGCGAACATGGACGACCCGGTGCAGATGTATCTCAACGATGTGTTCACCGTGCCGGCGAGCATGGCCGGCGTGCCGGCGATGTCGGTGCCCGCCGGGCTCGATGCCGACGGGCTGCCGCTCGGGCTGCAGGTGATCGGCCGGCCGTTCGACGAGGAGACCGTCTTTGCCGTCGCCGCCGCGATCGAGCGCGAGGCCGGCTTCGACGCGCGGCCGGCGATTCGCGCGGGAGTGACGCCATGAGCTACGTCATTGAGGGCAGCACGGGCA
>JAJZFF010000528.1 GCA_021805485.1 Pseudomonadota bacterium | reverse complement strand
CGGTCGGACGCCTGATCTGGCTCGCGGATCGCGATGCCGCCGGACGATGGGCAGACTGAAGGGGGCAAATCGCATGGGAACCGATTTCGAAAATGGCAAGCGTGCGGCCGCGCGGCTGGCCGTCGGTCTCGTCGAATCCGGAATGCGCGTGGGCCTCGGCACGGGGTCGACCGCCGCCCATTTCATCGATCAACTCGGCGCGCGCGTCCGCGCCGAAGGGCTCGACATCGAATGCGTCGCGACATCCGATCTCACGGCAGCCAGGGCGGAGTTCCTCGGCCTGCGCCTCGTGCCGCTCGATGGTTCCCTCGACCTTGCGGTTGACGGAGCCGATGAGGTGGAGTTCGGAACGCTCCGCCTGATCAAGGGGCTGGGTGGTGCCCTGCTGCGGGAAAAGCTGGTGGCGCAATCGGCACGGCGCTTTGTCGTCATCGCCGACCGGAGCAAGCTGGTGACACGGCTCGGCGCGCATTCGAAACTGCCAGTCGAGATCGTCCGCCATGGCGCGGACCGCACCTGTGCCAGGCTCGCCGAACTGGATCTTGCGCCCGTTCTGCGCGCGAATGCCGGCAGTCCCTTCGTTTCGGATGGCGGCCACTTCATTGCCGATTGCACGATGCCGAAAGGCATCGTGCCCGAAGCCGTCGAGTCTGCCCTCCGCTCGATTGCCGGCGTTGTCGGCACCGGCCTCTTCCTGTCGGGTTCCGCCTGCGCGATCATTGGCTATCCCGATGGCTCGACCCGCCAGTTCGATGGCGACGCGGTCTCCGCGGCCGGCCTCGCACCCGCCGCGGCCACGCTGCGTTGCCTCGGCCTGCCGAAGCCGGACATTCCGCCACTGATCGCCGTGATGGGTGTTTCCGCATCCGGCAAATCCACGATCGGGCTTTTGCTGGCGGAACTTCTGGGCGTGCCGTTCTGCGATGGCGACGATCTGCATCCGGAGTCGAACCGTGAGAAAATGCACTCCGGCCGCCCGCTCGACGATGAAGACAGGATGCCCTGGCTGCATCGCATCGCCATGCGCCTTGCGGAATGGCGGACGAGACGATGCGGCGGCGTCATTGTCAGCTCTCTTCTGACGCGGCGTTATCGCGATCTGGTGCGCGGCGGTGCTGGCCCGTTCACGCTGGTGCATCTCGATGGATCGCGCGATCTGCTGGCCGCGCGCATCGCCGCACGGCGCGGTCACTTCATGCCGGCATCCCTGCTCGACAGCCAGCTCGCCGCGCTCGAGCCGCCGCAGGCCGGAGAGGATGCGATTGTCGTCTCGATCGATGAGTCTCCCGTCGGCATCGTGCGGAGCATCATGCGGTCGCTGCAGGCTGGCCAGGTTTCAGCAAACTAGCGAGGGGAGGGCGCGATGAGCCTGAGAATCGAGGATTACGCAATCATCGGAGACCGGCAGACAGCGGCCCTTGTCGGCAAGGACGGCTCGATCGATTTTCTTTGTCTGCCACGGTTCGATTCCGATCCGTGCTTCGCGTCGCTGCTTGGAACGCGCGAGAACGGGCGGTGGCTGATCGCACCGGCTGCATCGCCCCTGCGGGTGGAGCGGCGTTACCGCCCCGAGACCCTTGTGCTTGAAACCGACTTTCATACCGATGACGGCGTGGTGCGGGTGACCGACTGCATGGTCCCCCACCCGCATGACACCACGCGGCTGGTCCGCATGGTGAGCGGCCTGTCCGGACGAGTGGAGATGCGGCTGGACATCGTGTTCAGGTTCGGCTTCGGCCGCGTCGTACCCTGGGTGCAGCGGCTGCCCGGCCATGAAGGTTTCGTGGCGGTCGCCGGACCCGACATGGTCGTGGTCTGGGGCGACGTGCCGATGACCGGCCGGAATCAGCACACGGAAGCGCAATTCACAATCGAGGCGGGTGACGAGTTCCTGTTCGGCCTCGAATGGTTGCCCTCGCACAAGCGGGTGCCTCATCGTTTCGATATGAAAATGGGAATTGAGCAGGCATCGGAGCGCTGGCGCAGCTGGGCGCAGCGCGCGCCGGTCCGTGGGCGCTGGGCCGAAATCGTGCGGCGGTCGCTCATCACGCTCAAGGCGCTGACACATTGGGAAACCGGCGGAATCATAGCGGCGGCGACGTCTTCGCTGCCCGAGCAACTCGGCGGCGAGCGCAACTGGGATTACCGGTTCTGCTGGCTGCGCGATGCGAGTTTCACACTCCAGGCGCTGATGAATGCGGGGCACCGGGACGAGGCACATGCGTGGTCGCGCTGGCTCGATCGTGCGATCGCCGGTGGTGCCGAGGACATCCAGATCATGTATGGCGTGGCCGGCGAGCGCCTTCTGACCGAACGCGAGATCGACTGGTTGCCAGGCTATGAAGGTTCAAAGCCGGTCCGTGCCGGCAATGCGGCCGCGGGCCAGCGTCAGCTCGACGTCTTCGGTGAACTGATGAATGCTCTCTATCAGGCACATGTCGGCGGGGTGCGGCGGGATGAGAACAGCTGGAACATCCGCCTCGTCCTGCTTGAAACCCTGGAGAAGATCTGGGCCGAGCCGGACGAGGGTATCTGGGAAGTGCGTGGCGGCCGCCAGCAATTCGTCCACTCCAAAGTGATGGCCTGGGTCGCGTTCGACCGGGCGATCCGCTCCGTCGAGGATTACGGCTACGACGGTCCGGTCGAACACTGGCGCGCGATCCGCCAGCAGATTCACGATCAGGTCTGCCAGAACGGCTTCGACGCGGAGATGAACAGCTTCGTTCAGGCCTATGGCTCGAAGGCGCTGGATGCGAGCCTGCTGCTGCTGCCGATCGTCGGCTTTCTACCGCCCGACGATCCGCGCATCATTGGCACCGTCGCCGCGATCGAACGGCATCTTCTGCAAGATGGATTCGTGCGCCGTTATGACACCGAAACAGGAAAGGATGGATTGACCGGCAATGAAGGTGTCTTTCTCGCGTGCAGTTTCTGGCTGGTCGACAATTACGTGATGATGGGCCGGCGCGCGGATGCCGAAGCCCTGTTCGAAAAGCTGGTGGCGTTGCGCAACGACGTGGGATTGTTCGCCGAGGAGTACGACACGGTCAACCGGCGACAGATCGGCAATTTCCCCCAGGCATTCACGCATGTTGCGCTCGTGAACGCAGCGCTCCGCCTGAGCGAGGAGGGGCAGGACGCCGGATAGCGCGCCCGCCCCCCGGGCGCGTGCTCAACTCTCGGTCATCGCCTCGATAATCGCCGAGCCCATGCCTGCGGTCGTCCCCTGACCTCCCAGATCGGGGGTCAGCGCGCGGCGCCCCTCGATCACGTTTGCCACGGCCTGCTCGATCAGGCGCGCCGCGGCGGTTGCCGCGGGTTCGGCATGGCGGCGGCCGAGCCAGTCGAGCAGCATCTGGCCTGACATGATCATTGCATAGGGATTGGCGATCCCGCGCCCTGCGATGTCAGGTGCGGAACCGTGTGTCGCCTGCGCCATCGCATGGCGCGGCCCGGCGCACAGGCCTGCCGCCATCCCGAGACCGCCGACCAGGCCGGCGGCCTCGTCGGTCAGGATGTCGCCGAACATGTTCGTGGTCACGACGACGTCGTAGCGCTGCGGGGTCATCACCAGGCGCATCGCAAACGTGTCGACGATTGCCTCGTCATAGGTCACATCGGGATATTCCGCCGCCAGCCTGCGACATTCCTCGGCGAACATGCCGCAACCGAGCTTGAACACGGTGTCCTTGTGCACGGCGGTCAGATGCCGGCGGCGCGCCCGTGCCAGTTCGAATGCCGCCCGCGCGACTTTCGATGACCCGTTCCGGGTGATGACCCGCACGGAGATCGTCACGTCCGGCGTTGGCCGAAACTCGCCCGAGCCGGCGACGACGTTGCGGTCCGGCTGGAAGCCCTCGTTGTTTTCCCTGACGATGACGAGATCGACGCCCTGATGCAGGCAGGGCAGCGCGGCATGGGACTTCACCGGCCTGATATTCGCGAACAGGTCGAAATGCTTGCGCAGCAGCGGATGCGGGTTGATCGCCTCAGGTATCTTCGGATAGGCCATGTGCCCGATCGGGCCAAGCAGCCACCCATCCAGGGCGTCGAGCCGCTCGATGGTTCCGTCCGGCAGGGTGGAACCCAGGCTGTCAAGCGCCGCCCGGCCGATCGGGATATCCTGCCACTCGATCGCGAGCCCGGTCCGGGCCGCGGCGGCCTGCATGACCCTGACAGCCTCCGGCACGATTTCATGCCCGATATCGTCGCCGTTGAGTATGCCGATCTTCATTATCTCGATTGCCTTCTTTGCAGTTTCGGGTTCAGGGAGACAGGATTTCCAGGCTCTGCCCGTTCGTCCGCGGGCCGAACAGGCCGACCGAAAGGATGATCGCCAGCATGCCGAGGCCGATCATCACGAACACCCCGGCCGGGCCGAATCCCGCCAGCAGGTCGGCGACCCAGTAGCCGATGAAGATCGAACTCACGCGGCTCCAGGCGAAGGTAAAGCCCACGGCTCGCGCGCGGATGCGGGTTGGAAACAGCTCCGCCGCATAGGGATGGAAAATCGCGATCATCCAGTTGTTTCCGAGCGCGATCAGCGCGCCGCTGATGATCACCAGCGCCACCGTATGCGCGTGGACAAATGCGATGCCGCTCACGCCGATCAGCACCGCCGTGCCGACGAGCTGCCACTTGCGCTCGATCCGTTCCGCGAAGATCGTGCCGCAGATCGCGCCGACCGGCGCGAGCAGGACGATCATCGTCGTGTAGTAGAGCGAGTGGATGATCGTGAATCCCTGTTTGACCAGCAGCATCGGAACGAAGGCGGTAAACCCGAACACCGCGATGGTCTGCGCGAACTGGAAGATCGAGATCATCAGCGTGCGCGGCAGGTAGAAGGAGGAAAACATTTCGCTCCAGTGTCCGCTCGCGGCCGTCGCGTCGGGCACATCGGCGACGGGATCGGGCAGCTTCCTGCCGGTTTCCGCCTCGATCCTCGCCTCGATCGCCGCGACGACGCGGTCCGCCTCGTCGTAGCGGCCATGCACTTCGAGCCAGCGCGGCGATTCCGGAAGCCCGCGCTGAACGAACATGACCACCACGCCGCTGAGGGCGCCGATCGCCACCACCCAGCGCCAGCCGGCGATGCCGAACGGCGCCGCGGGAACCAGCATGGCCGCGAGGAAGGCCGCCACCGGTATCGCGGTGAGCACGAAGATGAACGACGCCGCCATGTAGCGCCCGCGGGCCGCGCGGGGCGTGAGCTCGGTCAGAAAGCTGTCATTGTTGATGAGCTGCATCCCGACCGCGAGGCCGGCGACGAAGCGCGCGGCATCAATCGCCGCGGGGTTCGACAGGAAGGCGATGGTCAGCTGCGCAAGCGAATAGACGGCCATGGAATAGACGAAGATCGCCCGCCGGCCGAACCGGTCGGAGATGAAGCCGAACCCGGCCGTGCTCAGCAGCATGCCGATGAAGAAGCTGGCGAGGAAGCTCGCGAACAGGCGCGGATCGAACATGCTGCCGGGCTTCGCGACGAAAATGCCCGCGCGCACGAGGCCGAGCGAGATGAAGCCAGGCATGAAGAGTTCATAGAACTCGAACCAGCCACCGGCCGCGATACGCCCGACCAGCCCGACCAGATGCCGCGATGGCGGCAGGCGGTCGATGCGCGCCAGCACGGTATGTCGCGCTGCCGTCCTGTCCAGAACCTGTTCCATGATCGTTTCCTCCTGTTCAAGCCTTGTTGTTCTTTTGCGCGGGCGCGAGAGGCGGAATCCCTAGCGGGTTGCCGCCTCGGCAATGAGCGAGACGTCATCGAGCGCTTCGAGGCGCCAGCAGAGATCGATGAGCCGCCTGATCGCGTCGTCATCGAGGTGTGGTGCGGCAAGTCCGGTGAACTTGCGTTCAAGGTCGCGGTCGGACATCGGCCGCGCCAGGCTGCCGATCGCGTGGTCGATCCGGATCTCGGTCGTGGTGCCGTCGGTGCGGGTCAGCACCACCTGCGCCGCATCGGCCGGCATGGCGGTGTCGACCGTCGCGTTCACCCGGCCGCGCAGGGCCACGATGGCCGGATCGTTGACGGCGCGGTCGCTGAACTGCGCCTCGCCGCCATCGCCTTCGGTCAGCGCCACCGCGGCGGCGTGATAGATGCTGAACTTGCCCTCGAGCCCGCTTTGCGGCGCGGTCTTGCCGGTCAGTTCCAGCACCAGCGGATGGACGCGCAGCGCAACCGAGCGGACGCTTCCCGCGTCCACGCCGTGCTCCTCGCGAAGCTGGATGCAGGCATCGATCACCGGATGCATCACGATGCCGCAGGCGAACGGCTTGTAGGTGTTGGCCAGGATCTCGAACCGTGACCCCAGCCCTTCGGTGATCTCGCGCGCGTCGTGCCGGGTGCTGAGGACGTTCATCCAGCCCCGCTTCGCCTCCAGCGCCTGCGGCGAACTCGTATAGCCCTTCGCGGCGAGCAGGGCCGCCGTCATGCCGTTCTGCGCCGCGCGGCCGGGATGGAAACTCTTGGTCATGCTGCCGAACATCTCGCGCAACCCGACCGGCTGGCTCGCCGCGATGCCGAGCGCCCAGGCCATCCGCTCGCCGTCGAGCCCGAGGATCCGCCCGATCGCGGCGGCCGCGCCGAAGGCGCCGACCGAGCCGGTGATATGCCAGCCGACATCGTAGTGCTCGGGATAGACGGCATTGCCGATCCGGCACTCCGCCTCGATGCCGACGACCAGCGCATTGACGAAATCGCGCCCCGAAATCGGCTGCACGCCCGCATAGGCCAGCAACGCGCTCGCGACCGGCCCGGCGGGATGGATCACGGTGCGCAGATGGGTGTCGTCGAAATCGAAGACATGCGAGCTGATCCCGTTGATCAGGCTGGCGTTCAGCGGATCGAGGCGCTCGGCGCGGCCGGCAACGACCGAGCGGCCCGGCCCGGCGAACGGCGAAAGCGCCGCGATCGCGGCATCGACGGCCTCGTGGCGGCAGCCGCCGATCGCGCAACCCAGCCAGTTGAGGAAGGTGCGGGCGGCTTCCTTGCGCACCGGCGCTGGCAGCGTCTCCGGCGATGCGGCGGCGGCGTATTCCGCCAGGATGCGGGTGACGGGGACCACCTTGCCGGCTGGTGGGGCGTGGTCGGGCATGCAGATCCTCCTTGGTGGTTGAATCGTAGTATTGTCGACAATCGACAATATGGCAACCTCTTGGCGAAACCCCGTCGGCACGGCAATAACGGACCCATGAACGCGCCCCTCAACCACCTGCGGATCCTCCAGACCCGGTCGGTCGCCGACCTGGTGCGGGAAGAAATCATCGGCCTGATCAAGCGCGGTGACCTCGTGGCCGGCGACAAGCTGAGCGAACAGAGCTTCGCCCAGCATTTCAACGTCAGCCGCGCGCCGATCCGCGAGGCATTCCGCGCGCTCGAGGAAGCCGGCCTTGTCAGGCTGGAGAAGAACCGCGGCGTGTTCGTCCGCGAGATCCGCGAGCCCGAGGCGCACGAACTCTACGAACTGCGCGCGACGCTCGATGAAATGGCCGGCCGCCAGCTCGCCCCGCGCGTCACCGGCGAGATCCTCTCCGAACTCGACGGCTGGCTCGCCCGCCTCGCCGATGCCGCGCGGGCCGGCGACATGGCCGCCTATTTCCCGTTGAACATCGGCTTTCACGACCGCCTGGTCGAGCTGACCGGCAATGCGACCCTGATCGAATTCTATCGCAAGCTGATCGACCGGATGCACCTGCTCCGCCGGCGCAATTTCGACGAGGGACAGGGCAGCGCCGGCTCGCAGGAGGAGCACCGCGCGATCGTCGCCGCCCTCGCGACGCGCCATCCCGACCGTGTGGCGGCGGCGATGCGCGCGCATGTCGAGAACGGCTATCGCCGGCTGACCGGCCAGGCGCTGGTCCCGGGTCCGGCATCCGCCGCGCCGGCGGCATCGGGCTGATCCGGTGGCGCTCCGGGCAATCCGCGCCGTGTTCATGCGCGGCGGCACCTCGAAGGCGCTGATCTTCCGCGCCGGCGATCTCCCCGCCGATCGGGCGGACTGGGCGCCGATCTTCCTCGCCGCGATGGGCTC